>JBCCSG010000335.1:0-8109 GCA_039200565.1 Cyanobacteria bacterium P01_D01_bin.50
CTCTGTCACACTCAAACCCACAGTAATCGCAATTAAACAGTCTTTGAGATAGTGATAGAGATGTTTTCTTCAAACCACAGCATGAACAAGTCTTACTACTGGGATAAAATCTATCCACAATGACTAATTTGCTGCCGTAAAGTTTAGTCTTATACTCTAGCTGGCGACGAAACTCATAAAAACCCATATCAGCTATAGCTTTGGCTAATTTACCATTTGCTAGCATTCCGGATACATTTAAATCTTCAATTCCTATCACTGCGTGGTTTTTGCTTAGATAAGTCGTGATTTTATGTAATGAATATGCACGGATTGATCGTATTTTTTGGTGTAGCCGAGCTATTTTTATTTGCGATTTCCGCCTATTATTTGAACCAACTTTTTTATGTCGATTCAAGTATTGCATTCTTGAGAGTTTCTTCTCATATTTTTTATAACTATTGACTCCATCAAATACTTCTCCTGTTGATAATGTTGCCAAATGGTTTATTCCTAAATCAACTCCGACAAAATCAAGAGTTTTTTCAAATTCATTGGTTGATACCTGTATTTTCCAGGAGATAAACCACCTGTCGGCTTGTCTGCTAATTGTTACTGATTTCGGTTTATATCCAACTGGTAAAATCTCATAGGTTTTTATCCATCCAATTACTGGCACTTTTACTTTTCTGTGTTCAAGGTGAATTGAACCATCTATTGTAAAGGAGTCATGTCTACCTTTTTTCTTAAATTTAGGAAATCCCTTGGACTTTTTAAAAAAAGCTTTAAAAGCATCTGATAAGTATCTTAATGCGTATTGAGGAGCGCACTTAGATACTTGATAATACCAAGGATAGATAGATTTAATTGATGCTACTAACCATTTATGTAAATCTATAGCTGTGGGAAATTTAATTTTATCTTCTGGGTTATTTTTATTATGTATTAGCAGTTGTTTACATAATGCTAAACCTTGATTCCAAGCATGTCTTGCTACTCCTGCATGTTGTGCCAGTAGTAGTCGCTGTTGTTTACTGAGTCTTAGTTGTGTCTTGAATCCTAGTAACATGCTTGTATTGTACAATATTTAGGTCTTTTCAGGATTACATGAGACATAGATCCAAATTAATATAAGCAAAAGTGAGTAATTGTTAGCTTTTCGATTACTGTTTATTAGCCCTCGGAATATCTTTATGATTGGTATCACCCGGCTCTTGCTCAAGCCCTAACAGACATCTTGCCAAAACTGCATCGTAACCGTACAATCGCCTTAATTATCAGCGATGCAGGAGCCGCAACAAATACCTACAGCAAAGAACGAATCGAAGGAATATCAAAATTTTTAGCCTCATTATCCCCCTGTATTCGTCAATTAATTTGGCTTAACCCCCTACCAACTCAAAGATGGGAACAAAATTCAGCAATTACAATTGATGGGATACTTAATGGCAAAATGTTAACTTACGAGGCTGCAAGTTTACGAACCCATTTTTTTGTAGGGTGCTTGTACACTGACTGATTTTCAATTAATTAATAAGGCAATCAGGGTACGGCACCATCCCACTCAAAAAAATATGATTAACACATGGCAAATGTATCCCCATCAAGGAAATCCAACAGAGAAGACTTAACAACTCGTCGAATTCGGGTTTTTGCACAACGCTATGGAGAAAAAGCGTTATTTTTAGCCTATCATGCAGCTTTTCCCCTCACTATCACTTCAGACTTACTTTATTGTCTGCGCGAGAATTTTGTCCCGGATTGTTCTTGGTATACAGTAGCTGATGTGTTGCTATCGGGTTTATGTCAACCCGCAGGTTATGACTTGTATGAGATGGAAGGGAAAACCAGAAATCGTTTATTGAGTCGTTTATGTAATGAATTTGGGGAACAACGACTTAAAGAATTAGCGAATTTTATGTCCCAATATCTAGTAAATCGTTTACAAGTGGAAGAGAACGATCGTGCATTGATATTGGGAGAGCGTCCAAATTGGACGGCTTTAGCATACTTTGGAGATGGGGAACAAGCAATTAATGCGATTAAAGAAGAATTGCAAAGATTAACAAATTCCGCAGATGCTGATGAACGTATCAAATGGGCTGCGTTGGTAGAAAATTATGCCGATTTATTAGCCGAGAAAGGTTTTGAACCATTGTTATTTAAATGGGCGCAGGATACAGTTGATAATCAACCCATTCAAGATGACGAAGAAACAGAAATTGCCGAATTGATGGGGATTGAGTTGCAACCTTTTGAGTATGAAGTGGCGGTTATTGTAACTGATGATGATTCTGAAGAAGAGTTGAAATCTTTTGAATTTGAAACTGTGACAGTTAATGCTCAGGGGGAAGTTGTTAAAAGAGAATTGAAGCAAGCTTTTTATTTTATTGAGTATTTGGGTGAAGTAGAAAAAAATCCTAAAAATGATGATTTCTCCAATTATGAGAAGCTAAAGGCATTATTAGAAGAAAGAAAAGTAATTTTAAACAGATTTAAACTTACAAAATCTATCGCCGAACGCGCTATATTACAGGATAAATTAGAAGAAATTAATTCACAAATTTCTCAGGTTGAGCAAGAGTTTAATAATTTACAATCCGAACAAAAAGAAACAGCACCACTGGGAATAGAAATGGTCGCGATTCCGGGAGGTACTTTTGAAATGGGTTCGCCAGGAGGAGAATTTATTTACAGTTTCATACAACAACATAAAGTTACTATTTCACCTTTCTTTATGAGTACAGACTTGATTAATCAAGCACAATGGCGAACAGTAGCCGCACTACCCAAAGTTAATAGTGACTTAAAATTAGAACCGTCTCGCTTTAGAGGAGATAAACTTCCTGTAGAACAAGTTTCCTGGTACGACGCGGTTGAATTTTGCGCTAGATTATCCAATCATACTGGAAGAGAATACCGTTTACCAAGTGAAGCTGAATGGGAATATGCTTGTCGTGCTGGTACTACTACACCGTTTTATTTTGGTGAAACTATTACTGACAAGTTAGCAAATTATAATGCCAGCACAAGCTTTGCTAACGAACCATTAGGAGAATCCCGGAAAAGAACTACTCCGGTAGGTCAATTTCCACCTAACGCTTTTGGGTTATACGATATGCATGGGAATCTATGGGAATGGTGTCTCGATGATTGGCACAGCAATTATGAAGATGCTCCAACGGATGGTAGTCCTTGGTTTGATGACAATAATAATCTTTCTCAAAAGCAAGGAACAGCATGTCAACGGGGTGGCTCTTGGTACAGCAATCCTGACTTTTGTCGCTCTGCTTACCGCGACTATGATGCTTGGTACGAACGAGTCAAGTCAAACTACACTGCTGGTTTTCGTATTGTCTGTGGAGTTGAGAGGATTCTTTAGTAGGGTGTCTTAGCGATCGCGTAGCGCATGCCCGAAGGGCTTATCGCCATCGAACTCACGTTAAATTTACAACCTGATATTTGCTTGATGCTTGAAAATAAAACTATTGCGATAAGACAATGGTCAATTTACAACCTGATATTAAACGCTTAGCTTCAAAGCGCCGAATCAAAAATCTGCTCTGCGGTAAGTTGTAATTCTGGGAAACAAGGAGAAATGATTTGCTTATTTCCTCTAAACAAAGTTTTTACATATTCCCCATCCACCAACTCACAAACAAAAATCGCAGGTTGCTTAGGGTTACCAATAAAATCCCTTCCTCCCAACCCTGCGTAATCTATAATCCAATATTCAGGAATACCCATCTTTTCATAATCAGCAAACTTTTTATAGTAATCGTCACGCCAATTTTGGCTAACTACCTCGATTACTAAAGGAATTGATTCTGGTTGTTGTACCGTAGAGTATTTTTCCCACAACTCTTCATTTTTTAAATTGCTGCGATCGATAACGAGTACATCGGGACAATAAGTAAAGTCAGATTCTCCATCAGAAAAAGCGACTAATGCCGTTTTGGGAATATTGTAGAGAAGATTTAACCGAGTAAATTCAATACCAATTTGAATACCTAAAAAACCCGTGACATTTTCATGTTTACCTGAAGGTTGCGCCATCTCAACAATTATTCCATTATGTAGCTCATAGCGATTACCATCGGGCTTTTGCTCCAGAAATTCTCGAATGGTTAATAGTTTTTGCTTTGATGGTGCTTGAGTCATTCGATTTTGGATTTTGGATTTTGGATTTTGGATTGACCTTATATCTTAAGCGAAGGGCTTGAAATAGTGATAGTTTTTATTTTTTACTTATAGCACTCTCATGGCATCAACAATTATTAAACGAACTCGAAAAACGGGACTATATTTTGCTGAAAACCTGGGTAACGGAGTCAATTTAGATATGGTTTTAATTAAAGGTGGTACTTTTACAATGGGCGCACCAGAAACCGAAAAAGGTAGCAAAGATAATGAACGTCCCCAACATCAAGTAACAGTTCCAACTTTCTTCATGGGTAAATATCCGGTTACTCAAGCGCAATGGAAAGCAGTAGCTTATTTAACCCCAGTTGAAAAAAAATTACAACTCGAACCATCTAATTTTGAAGGAGATAACCGTCCTGTAGAGTGCGTTTCTTGGTACGATGCGGTTGAATTTTGCGCCAGATTATCAAATCACACGGGAAGAAAATACCGTTTACCAAGTGAAGCAGAATGGGAATATGCTTGTCGTGCTGGTACTACCACACCATTTCACTTCGGCGAAACCATTACTGATGAACTAGCAAATTATCGTCCTAACGAATCCAAAGAAGAATATCGACAACAAACCAGCAATACTAAAAAGTGAATTGCTAAAACTTGGAACAATGCAGAGGCTATTTCAAAGTGCGATACGCAACTAATTCCAGTTAAGAGGATTTGTAATTTGCTCGCCAACCCGGACAATAAAAAAACCTGTTCCACTTACGTCCGATGGCATTTCTACAGTCAAATATGTTTCGTGTTTCTCTATAATTTTTAACTGCTTCTGCTGAAAAAAAACTTGCAGATTGGAAGAAGATAAGTTACCAAAATTACCTCCATCAATAGTGAAATTACCAAGTTCAGACTCACTTTGCGTGACTTTAGCTATAAATGGTAACTGTCGCCACCTCCGTATCCGATATTCCTCAATTCCAGTTTTGCGACTTAACTCAGCGAGCACCTGGGAAGTCTTAGGATAACTTTCTAAATCATCTATCGAGGTAATACCAACCTTATTCAGGGCTTTAATATCATCAGGGGTAATTTCGGGTAAGAACTCTAGAGCACTAACACTAGCAATAGATAAATTATTATCATCAAGGGGCTTGCGAACGTCGTTTAACTGGCTCTGAAGTACCTGAGCAAAATCCAGCTTAATAATGCTTGCACTAGTTTCATTCGAGTTTACAGTGCGAAATCTAAACTTCCCGTCAGCAGTTCGCCGTGCTTTGATTTCAATATCAAGACTCAGCTTCTTAATAGCAAAAGATAGACCACGAACATGAGATTTTAAGGAAAGGGTATTCTGAGCTTCATCAATTTCAGCGGCGATCGCATCGGCTAAATCAGATAGTTCCCATTCTATATTTTCGCTGACATTATTATTGCTAGAATCATCATTCACGGTTTTACTCAAACCAATTAGGGTGTTTGTAGCTTTATCAATATCAGCGGCGATCGCATCAATCTCAGCGTTGATCGCATTAATTTCAGCGTTACTCGCATCAACTACATCAGATATTTCATCAACGAAATCAGATAATTTGCATTCTAGATTTTTTTCGACATCATTATTATTGCCAGATTCATTAATCACGGTTCTACTCAAACCAATGTTTTTGCTCAGGTTTAATTGTAATACGAACTCGACCTAAACGACCCACTGGTAGTGTTTCTAAAGGAGATGGCAAAGTTAGTATTAACTGTGGTGTTTTTGTAGACGACAATGGATCGGCTTGCACTTGCACATGGGCTGGAAAGTCAAGTTCTATATCGCTGACTTGTAGGTTTGTTACTTCTTCTGGAATCGGGAGATCAGCTTCACTGTACATTTGATATAAATCGGCAGGGTTTACCGTCTGCTCTAATGTACTAGCTAGTTCTTTGAAAATCAGCTCAACTAAGTTGCCCAGGGTAATATAATCAGCCACGTCAATAATAAGAATTGTATACTTGTTTAATTTTCTGATACTTTAAGAAACTTTGGGAGCAAGGGCAGCAATCTTCTTTTTAAGCATACCTTTGAGCGTTTGCCAAGCATACCAAGTCAACTTTGAGGGGTGTATCATACAAGCGTAAAATTGTTTTCTCCCCCCTCTCCCCCCTCTCCCGCCCTTACCCAGCAATTTTAACTTGGTCGAGTTATTAAGTTGGAGAAGTTTGTGCCGATTCCTCCTCAGGAGTAGTGGGGGGTACATAAGGTGGAAAAGATTCCGTTTTGAAGCGAATCTTTACTTGACCAATCATCTCTGTACTCATGGTAGCGGAATCGAATGATTTCTCATTCATGGAGTTAATATTGATGTTGCTATTATCAGTGCTAGCTTTAACTCTCCACCAGAGACCATTTCCACCTCCCCCTATTTTAGTGTGATTGGTATTCTTGTTGTAGTTCTGTTTTTTCTTCTCCTGTAGTTCAGTTGTGGTAATGTTAAAGGTAAGCTTAGTCATAATCTCACCATCGGTAATGACTATGCGAGCCATGCCATCCCGCGCCATTTCCCGAAGTTGATCGATCATATTTGTCGCCAGCAAGGAAGCTATGGAGTTTCTGATTGTTTCTACTTGTGTTTGATTAAAGAAGGTGGTACCGTCAGCAATATTAAGTGTTTGTTCGGTAAGATTTAGTCCTTTTGTCAACCCTTTAGTTTCATTGATTAAGGCTCTAACCAATTGGTCAAACTGTTCTTTTGGCGTTTGTGCTACAGTTCCAGTTTCTGAGTTTGGAGATATCTGTGGAAAAGTGAAATTGGGGCGTACAGAAGTTCCACCTTGTCCATCGGGATAACGATTAGCCAGATGTTCAGTGATATCGGCATCGGAGACATTCTCGGCTTGGAATTGCTGGATTGATTTGCTCAAATCGGCAACCAATTGTGCATAGGCTTCCATTTGCTTCACTGTTGCACCGACAATGGCATCAAAGGTACCGTTAATGAGTCCAGCCGTAAATTCGACGAAACCCAGGTCTTGCACTTGCTTAGCAGCTTCTAGTCCCTGTAAAGCTGTATCACCTGTAATGCTTTCTACACCGATTGAACTAGCTCCAGCCCCTTCCGCTTCAGCAGTACTTAGAGTTCCTAATGTGTTTCCTGTTGTATCCAAACTGCTGACGATTTGCTGTAGAATGCTAATTTGTTCGGTATTCAGTTTTTCGAGAGCTTGAATCGCTTCTGTTAGATTTGGTGTTTCTGAACTATTGGGGGGAGTGCTGCTATTGGGTTGCGCCATATCTCCACTGGGCATTGTTCCGTTACTCATCCTGTCCTCCATATCGTTTTGAACTTATTTTTTGATTTTGTCCCTGACTTATCAGTAATCAAATTTAGTAAGCATACCTCTGAGAATTTCAGAGGTGTCCTTTAATTTCTGTATCCTCCCCCATTCTCCAGCATGGGCAGCTTTTCGGTCATATTCACGAATCAGGTCACGGAGGGACAAGACAGGAAATCCTCTGACGAACGCTATTTTGGGCCAGAAATCCTTTTTAACAAGAATCTTGACAACTAAAGGACGATACTCGAAGCGTCCAAGAGTTTTTTTCTGAGGCAAGAAGAGATAGATCTCACCATTTTCTCCAGTCTCAATATGAAACTTCCAATTGGCAGGTTTTTCCACATATGCATTGACTGCAGGCACGATCAAAGCATCCCTGACCAGATTAAGATCGGCCTCATGATCGCGACAAAATATCTTTAATTCGATACAGGCAACTGGATCCAGCCGTGCTTTTGATTGTGCTGTTAGCTCGGCATATTCTGCATGTAGATAGGCAGCAAAGCTTCCACAGATTGCAAATTGGACTTCTATATCAGTTTTAGTTTCTGAGAATACCGATCCGTCATGAAGTTCCTTTACAAAGTTCTCAAGTATCGTGCGTGTCGGGTGATTTGTTTGCTCCCCAAAACCAAAGAAATCAGCCCTATTTTTGAAATTCAACTCGAA
>JBCCSG010000336.1:0-8108 GCA_039200565.1 Cyanobacteria bacterium P01_D01_bin.50
AAGAATATTATTTTCGCAAGCGATAACCCATACCTCTGACTGTTTCAATCAATTCACTACCTAACTTCTTCCGTAGATAACCGATGTAAACATCCACAATATTTGAACCAGGATCGTAATCATATCCCCAAACTCTATCTAAAAGTTGTTCTCTACTCATAACTTGCCCAGGATGGCGAAAAAGAGTTTCTGCTAAAGTAAACTCCCGGGCTGGTAAATCGATATTATCCCCGCATACTCGCGCTTTCCGAGTGCGTAAATCGAGTACCACATTACCTGCTTTCAAAAGCATCTTTTTTCCATCATCAGATACTTGACTATTTCGCAGTCTTAACCTTATGCGTGCGAGCAATTCTTCAAATCGGAATGGTTTAGTCATATAGTCATCAGCACCACCTTCAAGCCCTGCAACCTTGTCATTAATATCATCGCGGGCTGTCAGTATAATTATGGCTAAATTTTCTCCCTGTCCCCGTATTTCTTCCAAAACTTCCAAACCATCTTTACCGGGAAGCCCTAAATCAAGAATAAGCAAATCAAAATTATTACCAACTGCCAAATTCAAAGTTTGTTCGGCATCTGATGCAATTGTAGGTACAAAACCATTCGCACGCAAACCTTTTGCAATGAACGAAGCAATGCGAGATTCGTCTTCAGCAATTAGGATTTGGCTCATAATTAATATTGTTTAATCTATCTAATTATCTGTGAAAGTCAGAGAAAGTAGAGCTAGGAAAATCATAATAGTTAATTGATATACATTCGCGCCTTGGGTTGAGTGTTAATTATTTATTGGCAAAATTATACAAAAATTAGACCCTTTTCCAGGTAAACTTTTAAGGGTAACTTTTCCGCTATGAGCTTCTGCGATCGCCTTAACAATAGATAAACCCAAACCAGCTCCTTCGCTGCGACGACGACTATTAGCAGCACGAGCAAAGCGTTCAAAAATTCTTTTTTGATCGGCTTGATTAATTCCTTCTCCTGAATCCCGTACCCAAAATTTTACATTACCTTGACTAATAGAAGAACCAATTGCAATTGTATCAGTACTAATTGTATGCTGAGTTGCATTTTGGGCTAGGTTAACTATAGCTTGTGTAAGCCGTTGACGATCTACTACGATTATTCCTTTAGCAGCTTTATCGAGACACCAATTGCGTTCCCCTAGAGCTTGAGCTTTAGCAAATAACTCTTCAGTCAAACTGCGAATATCAACTGTTTCTAACTGTAAAAAATCCGGGCGCTCCGCCTTTGTCAGTAGAATTAAATCTTCTACAAATCGGCTCATTCTATCTAATTCGTCAAGCACCAGCGTTACAGTTTCCTGTATTTCTTCTGGATCGTCATTGCCCATTAATTCTAAATGTCCCCGGATAATAGTAATAGGTGTTCGTAATTCATGCCCCGCATCATTAATAAAATTGCGCTGAGTGATGAAAGTTGCTTCCAATCTGTCCATCATGTCGTTGAAAGTTGTTGCCACGTCTGCCAGTTCATCTTTTCCCTGCACCGGAATGCGCTGACTGAGATCGGATTCGCTAATAGAACGAGCTGTTGTACTAAAAGAGCGTAAAGGAGCTAAGACTTTCCCCGAAGATATCCAAGACAGAAGTAAAGCCGCAAGCATAACCAAAGCACTCACTTGAATAATAACGCTTACCGCTTCAATCACTTCTTGACGCTCACCGCTGATAGTATGAGCTACTACAAGTATTCCTAATGTTTTTCCTTGTATTTTTACGGGTTGACTCATGTAAATGATGCCACCCTCTTTACTATCCGGTGATTCCTCTTCATCTTGCTCTGGTTTAACTAATTTTGCCCAACGACGCATTAGTTTGGAATCTCTGTCAAATATTTTTGGCCGCCCTCGGGGACTGGATTTAAAAAATTTTCCATCCACAAAGGTAAGCAAATAAGTATCGTCTTCCGGAAGCTGTTTAGCTAAAAATGCATTAAAAAATTCTTTGAGTTCTTCCTTGGAAGTTGGACGCACAAGCCGACTATCCGGTTCGTTCACCCAACCTGAATTGTGTATTTTTTCTGATTCTCCTTGGCTTAATTCTTTGGTGTCAGCTTCGTTTTCAATCAATAGATTAAATGTCTGTATCTTTTCGACCAGTTCCCTACGAACTCGTGCATCCACACGGGCAAACAATAGCAGACGAAACGCCGGAATCGATACGATAAAAATAAAGGTAATAATCAGCACATACCAAAAAAGGATACGGGTTCGAGTAGCCCAAAAGAATCCCCGCCATTTATTCAACGTAGCCAGCTTGCTTGTTGCTGAGATGTTTAACTGTCCAGAATTATTTTTAACAAAATTTACACTCACCCAATTGCACTTTGATAATAAATTTTTTAGTATTAGTTTCTCATATCAAATAACTTGTGTATACTATCCTCAAGATAGATAATTTATGGTACTTGTGTGGGTTGAAAAAATTTCTTATCATTTTAGATATTGATTCAGAAAATTCACCCGCTCGTCGCAGTCGTTTCAATTCTATAAAGCATCCTTATAGAATGAAATAATCTTAGAAGTTTCGCAATATTAAAATTTATGAATTTATCGTCAGTGCGACAATATTTTCATCGTGAGATTCAACAGCCTGACGAGCATATTGACTTAGCAAAGGCAGCTTTATACATTGCTCTAGAAGAATATCCTGACCTTGAGGTTGAGGAATACTTGAATGCACTTGATACAATGTCAGTCGAGTTAGAAGAACGCTTGCCTTATGAGAAGTATCCCTTAAAAATTGTTCAGTGCATTAATCGATATCTCTATGATGACAATGGTTTTAGAGGTAATAGTAAAAATTATTACGACCCTAGAAACAGTTTTTTAAATGATGTAATCGAACGTCGAGTTGGAATTCCAATTACCTTAGCACTAGTTTATATAGAAATTGCCCGTCGTATTGGTTTTCCAATGATAGGTATAGGAATGCCGGGACACTTTCTTATCCGTCCAGATATTCCGGAAATTGAAATTTTCGTCGATGCTTTTAACAATGGCGAGATTATGTTTCCTCAAGATTGTCAGGAACGCCTTAGTCAAATTTACCAGCAAAATGTAACTTTGCAGCCAGAATTTTTGGCCCCGGTTACTAAAAAGCAATTTTTAGCAAGAATGTTGACTAATCTGAAATATATTTATCTCAAACAACATGAATTAGAGAAAGCCTTAGCAGCTGTTGAACGAATTTTACTATTGTTTCCTAGTGCGACATTAGAATTACGCGATCGCGGTTTATTATGCTATCAAATAGGACGCTTTAATCAAGCAATCCAAGATTTACAAACCTATTTACTCCAAGCCCCAGATGCTCAAGACGCTTCCACAATTCGGCACTTACTGATAAAATTAGGTCAAAATCCGTAATTAAATATTAAAAAAACTCCTAACTCCTAACTCCCAACTCCTAAATCCTAACTCCTAACTCCTAACTCCTAACTCCTAAATCCTAACTCCTAAATCCTAACTCCTAACTTACTTACTCCATCTAATTAAAACTTTCTGCAACACATTTAAGACGACGCAATTGTGCTTCCATATCGTTTTTTGTAAACTTTTCGGCGAAGGTTTTGAAACCCCAAGTAATTATGGGGTTTTGTATTTCAAATTCAAAACGATTAACCAAACGAGTTGCATTATTTATTGGTTGACATTCCCAACGGTCTCTTCCTTTGAAATAACCATCAAAAGCCCACACTACCAGACCGGGTTCTCTTTGCACAACTGTACTAATCAATGTAGGCTTTATTACCGGTATTTGAATAATAAACCGACTTTTACTACCCACATCTGTACTCCAATCCCCAATTGGTTCGCAGCATAAAGCGGGATTTAACCATCGGTGCATTAAAACACGGTCTGTGATACATTGTTCTACTACTGCGGATGTAGCATTAATTTCAACTGATTGCTCAAAAACTTCTTTATGGGGCATTTTAAGTTTTCAATGTAATCTCCGCAATTAGACTAGCGTAAAACAAGTTGTTTTTAGCAAACCTTGGATTAACCGTACAAAATCTTTTAGTCAAACCTTGTATTAATAAATACATTATATTCAGTAATTGTCAAGCATTTGAATTAGTTTTTTTTGCAAAAAGAGTAAATAAAAATAAAAAAAGTAAAAAATATCTTTTATATAAATTATTTGTAAGATTTACTGGTAAATTAAAATGCAAAACACAAACAAAGTTGTCAAGGTGTGATATTGTTTCAGGCAATGAACCACCATTACATCTTAGGTGTTTTTCGCGATAACACTAAACTTTAAAACTGAAAACCATGATTTCAACTTGGCAAGATATAACCCAAGTGATGGGTGCTGATTTGTCAATAAGAATGGAGACAATTTTGGCACAGCCGTCTCCGTTGCCTACAGATGCAGTAGGCGCGGCTGGAGATGTTACTCAAGTGGCATTGGCAAAAGTAATAGAGATATTGCCCTCCTTGCTAGGTGCAGTTGCCATTCTGTTTATTGGCTGGCTGGTTGCTTTTTTAGCTAAAGCTATAGTCCAAGGGCTGCTCAATCGCACTGACATCGATAACCGTATTGCTTCTGGATTAACGGGTGGAAATCAATCTATCCAAGTAGAGAAATTACTTTCTGGCTTGGTTTTTTGGGTAATTCTGCTGATTACCATAGTTGCGGTTTTAGACACGTTAAACCTAAAGGTAGCTTCTGAGCCGCTGAATTCTTTTCTTAATCAAATTGGAGAATTCTTACCCAAGTTGTTGGCAGCAGGTATCCTGTTGGGAGTGGCTTGGTTAGTAGCGACTCTTGTTAAGACGTTGACGGTAAATGCTCTCAACGCTTTAAACGTAGACGAACGATTAAACACACAGCAAGATGCAGCTGGTGGTGGTAGCAATCAGCTTTCAATTTCCCAGACTATTGGTACTGCTCTTTACTGGTTCATTTTCTTATTGTTCTTGATGCCAGTACTAGATTCTCTGGGCTTGCAACAAGCGCTAGCACCAGTAGAAGCCTTAACAACGGAAATTTTGGCGATTCTGCCGAATATATTAGGAGCTGTAATTATCGGCGTAGTTGGCTGGTTTGCGGCTAATATCATTCGTCGGATTGTAACTAACCTGCTTGCTACAACTGGTATCGATCATGTAGGAAGTCGGTTTGGACTCTCCCAAACTTCCACGGCTGGACAGTCTTTATCTTCGATTCTAGGTACCATTGTCTACGTTTTAGTTGTGATTCCTGTAGCGATCGCAGCGCTTCAAACCTTACAAATTGAGGCTATCTCGGTACCTGCAATTGCAATGCTGCAACAGGTTCTCAATGCTATACCTTTAATCTTCACAGCAGGGGCAATTTTGACCGTTGCCTACTTCTTGGGACGCTTTTTATCAGAACTGGTTACTAGCATCCTCACAAGCATAGGCTTCAATAACATCTTTTCGATCTTGGGTTTACCCACACCTGCGACAAGAACAACATCTACAGCAGAAGGAGAAGTTCCTTCACCAACATCTCGCACCCCATCAGAAGTTGTCGGTATTATTGTCTTTATCGGCATTATGCTATTTGCTGCTGTTGCGGCAATTAATATCCTGAATATTCCAGCTTTGACAGGACTGGTGACAGGTATTGTGATTATATTGGGACGAATTTTATCTGGATTGGTAGTATTTGCAGCAGGTTTATTCCTGGCAAACCTAGCATTCAGCATCATCACCAGTTCCGGTAATGCTCAAGCTAGAATTTTAGGCCAGGTAGCCAGAATAGCCATTATCGTCTTAGTTTCGGCGATGGCACTGCAACAAATTGGCGTTGCTCCAGATATCGTTAACTTGGCATTTGGTTTGTTATTGGGTGCAATAGCCGTCGCGATCGCCCTTTCTTTTGGACTTGGCTCTCGCGATATTGCTAAAACTCAAGTACAAGAATGGCTAAACTCCTTTAAGAGTAAAGGCTAAAAAAGATTAAGTAATATGAAGTATGAAGTATGAAGCGTGAAATCCATATTTTCATCCTTCATCCTTGATACTTCACACTTTTTTTGAGCTTGATTTGCAATTCATTTTTGATCCGATTCAGAATTGAAGACTCATCAAGATTAGCTAAAATTTTACCAATTACTACTTTTGGTCCATCAGGGCCCCAAGTCGCTCCATTAGCTAAATATGCTTTGGTGACTTGTCCTATACCATAAGAAGAAACACCAGCTACACCGGCTTGAGTCAGTGCAACTGATACATAAGGAGCGAGAGTTGCTCCGCCGGTAGCTGGTGCAGAAATACCAAGTAAAGTTTTTAAAGAACCCAAACCTAAATTTGCTAGCAGTTCACTGGCACTAATACCGCCCATACTGAGGGCAATTTTTTGTAGCAATTTTATCGCACCCGCTTCCGTCATGGGAATGCCATAAAGTTTGGATAAGCCCAGAATTAAGAAAACATCGATGGTAGCTGCACTGATAATATCGATTACAGTTACTGGGTTGAGAGCAACAGCTAGAGCTTTAGTAATTACGAACTTCCAAATCAACTGCGAAGCAGCAGTTTCACGTAATTTCAGTTTGCGCTGCACCAATTGATCGTTCACATCGTCAGCATAAAGCATAGTATTAAGAGCAACTAAAGCTTTACCTTCGCGGTGAAGAATCTCCAATATTTTTAGTTTTAGTTCTTCAACTTGAGGTTTCCCCTTACGCAACTTTATGCTAGACTCACCATCGTGGTGACGAACCATTGTTCTTACCAACGGTGAAGCAGCAGCAGTGACAATTTCATCCGGTGAAAGTAATTCCCGTACCCGCTCATCGCGAATCTTCTCGTAAACTGCAATTCGGTCAGCTTTGGGATATTGGTCTATTTTGTTAAATACTAATAAAATTGGTTTACGCGCTTCTCGTAACTGGGAAAGGGCTTCATGTTCGAGCTTTGTCATATCCCCAGAGATGACGAACAAAATGAGATCGGCTTGTTGTGCAATTTGTTCGGCTAATGCAGTTCGAGTTTCTCCATCAACTTCATCCAATCCGGGGGTATCAATCAACTGTACTTGGGATTGTCCACTGCCACTAAGGAAAGTAGCTCTTAAAGCACGTTGAGACTCACCCACAGTTTCTTCATCAATAGTCCAATTAACTGTTTGTGCATCGCGAGTTACACCATGCAAAGGTCCAGTTTCAAAAACTTCTTGTCCAACCATTGCATTTAGTAAAGAAGACTTACCTCTTCCCACCATACCAAAAGCAGCAATCTGTATGACCATGCTTTCCAACTTTGTCAGCATAGTTTCCAAATCCGCAATTTCCACTTCCAATCCTTGAGTTTCCTCAGAGTTGAGATCGAGATTGGCAACCATCGAATGCAGCAAGCTTTGTGCCTGCTTATAGTGTAATTCCGCCTGAATCTCTTCAAAAGTGAAAATCGCCTTATCTAATTCTTCTGTACTAGAATAATTACTGCTATGGGGTTCTGGTAGAGGTAATTTGGAAGTCATATAAATTTTAGATTTTAGATTTTAGATTTTAGATTTTAGATTTTAGATTTTAGACTTTTGATTTTAAATTTTGTTACGTTATCTTCTATGGTAATGATTTTTTTTAGGTCAGGATTGCACCCTACAAGAAATACAACAAGCAAAAACCGTCCCCAGGTAGGACGGCTCGGTGTAGATTATTGTAGTAGCCTCAGGAACTCTAACCTCACCCCGCCTAGGGCGTGTTTTCAAACCCCAAAACCCCTCAGGCTAAAGCCTGGGGCTATAGGATCAAAACCTGCCTACGCAGGCTCAAAACCTTGATTTGAACTAATCCGCTTCGGCGGATTTAGTACGTGTAGCCGCACTATGCACGGGTGACGGCGAGGCAGGAAAACACGCCCTAGTAGTGCACCAAGTAAACTAAATCCTTGGTTAATTTTTACCACTCACCGGGCACCCATAAGAATTTTTTTAGAAGAAAAAAATTCTTATGGGAACCCTTCACCATTCACTACTCACTACTCACTAACCTTACCCAGCAATTTTGGTTTGGTCGCTCACTCGAGTACTAAAATATCATTTACTGTAGGTACAATATCTAAAGCATAAATGCCGATTCTCATGTAGTTTTCCCATGGA
>JBCCSG010000337.1:0-8108 GCA_039200565.1 Cyanobacteria bacterium P01_D01_bin.50
CTTGACTATGAACCGTTAAAAACAATACTGGCATTTCGCTCCACTGCGAATTATTACGTAGTTCGTGACAAAGCTCAACACCACTAACTCCAGGCATTTCCACATCTAGAATTAGTAAATCGGGTTTTGTTGCTTCCAATGTTTCCCAAAATTTTTGGGGTTCACAAAGAGTTTTTACCGTAATTCCCCAGTATTTCAGTAAATTTTGCAATACTTCGAGTACTTTCTCATCATCGTCTACTGCTAATACTGTTGCTTGTCCATCTTCTGACTTTTTGATTAATTCTGCCACCGCTTCCAAAACTTGTGCTGAGGAGGCTGGTTTTTGCAATATAGTGTTTCCACAATTGTGAATCACTTGCAAACGGTGAATAACCTCTGCTTCTTCAGTTAAAACTAGTACCGGAATTGGCGGTTTACGATTTTTGAATTCTGTTAATAAGTTCAAGTCATCATTATCTCCCAAAATATCGGCATTAACGATCGCCACTGAGGGATGCTCTTGATAGAGTTTCTGTCTGGCGGTAGAAATATTATTTGCGATCGCAATTTCCAACCCCCAATCGGCAGCTTTGATTCCTAAATCCTCGGGTATTTGATGGTGTGTATCAACAACTAAAATTAATGGACGCTCATCTTGATTATTATCTGAAGATGTAACCCAAGTTTGAATTGGCGAATCAATTTCAGAAAGTAAAGCTTTTACCCAATCTTGTAATTGCGCTATTTGATTTTGATCGAAAATTTGATCTGAAGAAAGCAAATGTTCAATTTTATGGGCTATTTTTGAACCTTTCGTAAAGCCAAAAGTACCCAAAGAGCCAGCTAATGTATGGGCTTGTGCGGCAGCTTGGGAATGCAACTCTGATGACATTGACTCGGTTTGTAATGCTTGTACTGCTTTAAGTAATACATGTACCTGCTCCGATACCCGCCCTTTATATTTTTCCCAAACTCCGGCTATAGCTACGAGAGTTTGAGTTTTAGTTGCTTGACAACTTATTTTTTCTCCCTCTCTCCCTCTCTCCCTCTCTTTTTTCCGTGGCTTCAACCGATAACCAATACCATATACAGTTTCAATTAAATCGCTTGGGGCACCAGCTGCTTTTAGTTTCATTCGTAACCCTTTTATATGAGTACGAACAGCTTCTTCTGAAGGAACATCCTCGTAAGACCACAGATGTTCTAAAATCATTCCGCAGCTAAATACACGCCGACTATTGCGTAAAAAAAGCTCTAATAATGAATATTCTTTTGGAGTTAAAGATAGTGTTTCTGTTTTATAAATTACTTCACAACTGGTAGGATCAAGTTGCAAAGCACCCCATTCTAATACAGGTTTTAAATTTACCCTTCCTCTACGCAATAACGCTCTAACGCGAGCAACTAACTCTTCTTCCTCAAAAGGCTTAACTACATAGTCATCTGCACCAGCATCCAAGCCAACTGCTTTTTCATGGGGGCTATCCCATCCCGTCACCAGCAGAATTGGAATCAAACAGCCATCTGAACGAATTTGTCGGCACAGGCTAATACCATCTAGCTTCGGTAGAGTTATATCTAAAATAATTAAATCGTAGTCAAAAGCTTGAACTAAATCCCAACCTGCCTCTCCATCGTTAGCAATTTCAACTACATAATTTTGGTGAGTCAGTACAGCACTCAGCGCCTTGGCAACAAGTTCGTCATCTTCTACAACTAAGATTTTCATAGTTAAACTTAAAGATTTATATCAGAAAAATTTGAACTTAAAATATAAAGTGCTTTTGCTTTATTTTATTTTAGAGTAGAAGATTAAACCAGTTTTACTTTTGCTCACAAATGTAACTTTTATTTAAGATTATATATATTTTTATAAATCTTAATTGGTGGAACATTTGAAGATAGAAACAGCTTTTTAAGCAAAGTAGCTGGTATGTGGTGCATTAAAAGTGTACAACAGCAAGTCAAAAGTCAAAAGTATCAAGGTAATAACTGAAGAAAGTCTGAGGCTGATTTATCGAATAGAATAATATACAAATGATATGCACAAGAGCTTACTTAGTTCAATATTTTGATTGTCCTCACAATTTCCTCAAATTTTTAATTTAAATTTAGGTTAAATAAATTAGTAAAAGTACTTCTAACTTGCACATTTTATAATCCTTATATAGCAAAGTTTTTAGTCAAAGCCATAAAGATGTGCGCAGCCGGAGATGCTCCGTCTCCGGTTAGTTTAATTTTTTTGCAAAGTGGTTTAATACTTTTGACTTCCCCCTTGTGGCACCTATCAGATTTTTTTGGCGTTGTATGGAAGAAAGTTAAATATGTTTAATAAAATTTTAGTTGCTATAGATGATGAAGAAACGAATCAATATATTCTGCGTCAAGGGATCTCTTTAGCTTTAGCAACAGATGCTCAACTAATACTTACCCACATAATACTCCCTTTCCATGAAATATATCCCGATCCAGGATATATTGCCGTACATGGTTATCATCCTAGCCTAGAGGGTGAAACTATAATTAATTACTATATGTAAAAACTACGAGCTTTAGAACAAAAAGGCATTGAATTGTTACAATCCTTTGCGAATGTTGCTAAAGTTGATGGTCTGAAGGTTGACTTTGTTCAAGCTACTGGTTCTCCAGGATTTATGATTTGTAATATTGCTCGTCACCGAGAGGTTGACCTGATTATAGTCGGCCGTCACGGGCGTAGGGGATTGAGTGAATTTTTCTTGGGTAGTGTGAGTTCTTAATTCTTAATTCTCTTCGGTCAATTAACAATTAACAATTAACAACTAACAACTAATTATTATGCTTACAAAAATTTTGGTTGCCCTAGATAATTCTGATATGAGTCAGGACGTTTTTGATGAAGCTGTATATTTGGCAAAAACAACAGGTGCAAGCTTAATGTTGTTACACGTTCTATCGAACTTTGATGAACCATCTCTTGAGGGTTTCTTTATAGAAACTAATATTTATGATGCACAATTGCTAACTGAAACTCACCAGAAAAATTTGAGGGATTGGGAACAAATTAAACAAAATAGAAAAAATTGGCTGCGCTCAAAGTGTCACTTAGGGATTTCTTTAGGTATTAAAACTGAATTTACTCTCAATACGGGCAACCCAAGTAAAATTATTTGTAATATTGCTCGTAGTTGGGATGCTGACATAATTGTAATCGGTCGTCGAAGTTCTCGTCGTGCCTTGAGTGAATTGTTTTTAGGTAGCGTGAGTAGTTATGTTGTGCATTATGCGCCTTGTTCGGTACTAACAGTACAAAAACATCTCCAAATCAAGAGATAAAATTTATCAAAGGAAAAATCTAGATTTTTTCTTTGACCTATTCTTCACAAAAATTAACAACAAATACCTATAATAAACAAGTCTCTGCAATACTTACAGCGTCTATGATTAAGATCGTATGAGTGATTGTTCGCGCTTATTGAACGAATATTATTTCATATTGTGAAGTAAGTAACTTTGGTTGCCTTGGAGGCGGTGCTACCAGGGAGCAAGCGATCGCCATTAAAGTTAAAGGTGTAATACTTGTCTTAACTTAGACTATTAGTTGTCCTGAGGCATTTTCATGCAATCTAATGCCGAACCAATTGATTTACTTGATTTAAGTAAAGTCATAGATAGAAGTCCATCAATAGTAACTCCAAATACTTTGGTAATTGATGCGATTGCTTTGATGACTTTTCAAGTGGTGCCGAGTAATAGAAACTTAAATAGATCCAATCCTTCAGAAGCGGCAGTTGGAACAAACGATCGGCATACAGATTGCGTACTAGTAATTGAAGATTCTCATTTATTGGGTATATTAACGCCGTCAGATGTAGTTAGACTGACTTTAGAAAAGAAAGATTTTACTCAAAGAAAAATAGCCGAAGTAATGACGCGGCAAGTAGTGAGCTTAAGGCAATCTCAAAATCATGATATCTTCACAGCATTACGAGTAATGCGTCAGCATGGAATTGGTCATTTACCGATTGTCAACGAGCAAGAGCATTTGGTAGGAATCGTCACTGAAAGCACTTTATTCCAGGCATTGGACTTTGAAACATTACAACACTTAAAGATCGGATGTCAGCAGCTAGAAGCAATCGCCGCCAATACTCCCGTCGGAATCTATCGCTTTATCTACCATGCCGATGGAAGCCTATCGATACCTTATGCAAGCGTTGGTTATCGGGAACTTCTGGGTTTAAATCCTACCGATATGAGCGCTCACCCAGAAGATGTACTCGCAACGATTCATCCTTCGGATAGAGAGCGGTTTGCACAAGCATTTATAAGTGCTTCTCAAGAGCAAAATCAATCTAACTATGTGGAATATCGAGCGATTGATGTTTTAGGGCAAGTAAAATGGATTGGAAACAATTTTCGCTGTTTCGCGAGTCAAAACGGCGATTTAGTTGTGGATGGAGTAGATATTGATATAACTACTCGTAGACGTTCAGAAATTGCCCTGCAAACGAGTGAAGAACGATTTCGCTCTTTGGTAGAAATATCAAGCGATTGCGTCTGGGAAATAAACGAACGCGGTTTTTTCACCTACGCTAGCCCAAAAGTATTTGACATCCTTGGTTATCACCCGGGAGAAATATTGGGTAAAATGTTGTTTGATTTGATGTCTCCCCAAGAAGCTCAACAGTTTGGCGAGATTATCACCTCATTTATGCTAGAAAAGCAGCCGTTTGAAAATTTAGAAAATATCAAATTCCACAAAGACGGACATTCCGTAGTTGTGGAAACAAGCGGAATGCCTATATTTGATGCAAGGGGGCAATTTCGGGGATATCGTGGCATCGACAGAGATATTACCTCACGCAAACAAGCTTTATATGCATTACAAGAAAGTGAAGAACGTTTTCGATTGTTAGTAACTCACGCTCCTGTTGGCATATTTCAAACTGACTGTGAAGGAGAATGTGTATTTGTCAACCCGCGTTGGTTAGAGTTTGCTGGAATTTCTTTAGAATCAGCGATGGGAAAAGGTTGGGTTAAAGGGTTACATCCTGAAGATAAAGAGCAAGTTTTTCGCGAATGGTACGATGCAGCAGCACAAGGGCGAGAATTTGCCATGGAATACCGCTTTTGCACAACCGAGGGTAAAGTTTCTTGGGTATTTGGAAATGCAATAGCTATATATAATCAAGAGCAAGAAATTACAGGATATTTGGGGACTTTAACCGATATCACCGAACGCAAACTCGCAGAAGACAAACTACGTTGGACTGAATCTGTGCTGCAAGAAGCGCAACGCATAGCTAAAATTGGCAGTTTCAGCAGGGATTTAACTACAAATGAAAGATGGTGGTCAGAACAATTCTACCGAATAATTAACTTGAATCCGGGCGATGCAATGCCAGATGTCGAAACCATTATTAATTCTATAGTACATCCACAAGACCGCTCGCGACTTTATCATATGGTAATTGCTTGCATGGAGCGGGGTATTGCTTACGAAACTGAAGTTCGATTGTTACGTCCGAATGATAATATTGGCTATGTATTTATCTGCGGAAGGGCAGAACGGGATTCTCAAGGAAAACTGAGACGTTACTATGGCATTGCTCAAGATATTAGCGAATACAAGCAAGTAGAATTAGAACTGCGAGAGAGCAAAGAACGATATTGTTCGGTTGTCAAATCGATGCATGAAGGTGTAGTGATTCAGCAAGCTGATGGTAAGATAACTTCTTGCAATGCCAGTGCAGAAAATATTTTAGGATTGTCAGCCTCACAAATGAAAGGTCGTACTTCCCTAGATCCGCGTTGGCGTACAATCTACGAAGACGGTTCCCCCTTCCCTGGTGAAAAGCATCCTGCAATGATTACTTTACATACAGGTAAACCCTGTCTAGATAAGGTGATGGGAGTTCACAAACCGAATGGAGAACTCACTTGGATTTCGATTAACTCCGAACCGTTATTTTTACCCGGAGAAACCATTCCCCATGCTGTAGTCACTTCATTTTCGGACATTACCCAACGCAAGCAAGCTGAAGAAAAAATTGTCGAACAAACACAATTGCTCGATATCACTACTGATGCAATATTAGTCAAAGATTTAAACGAAACTATTTTATATTGCAACCGTAGCGCCGAGCAAATATATGGATGGACTAAAGAAGAATTAATTGGCAAGAGTGCCAACGAGCTTTTATATCAAGAAATTTCACCAGAATTAGAAGAAGCCCTAAATTCCGTTGTTGAAACTGGCTCGTGGTTGGGAGAATTGCATAAAGTTACCGCTTGGGGTAAGAATATTATCGTTGCTAGCCGTTGGACGTTAGTACGCGACGAGGCAGGAAATCCCGAATCAATCCTTACCGTTGACACCGATATCACCGAGAAAAAACAATTAGAAAATCAATTTCTCCGCATTCAACGCTTAGAAAGTTTGGGAACTCTCGCAAGCGGTATCGCCCACGATCTCAATAATATGCTCACACCAATTTTGGCGATCGCCCAACTGCTACCCTTGAAGCTCAAAGATCGAGACGATTTGGGAGAGATGCTTTCTATGCTAGAAAACAGTGCCAAACGCGGTGCCAATCTAGTTAAGCAAATCTTGACATTTGCTCGTGGTAACGAAGGTAAGCGTACGGTGCTGCAAATCAACCATTTGTTGAAAGATATTGAGCAATTTGCCACCAGAACATTTCCCAAATCCATTGTAATTCAAAGAAATCTACCCCAAGACTTATTGACAGTTTTAGCAGATCCCACTCAAATACATCAAGTATTGATGAACCTGGTTGTCAATGCCCGGGATGCGATGCCCAATGGTGGAACTATAACCATGAAGGCACAAAACCTCTATATTGATGAAAACTACGCCAGAATGAACATTGAGGCAAAAGTTGGTCATTATGTTGTAGTCACAATTGCCGATACCGGAGGTGGCATTCCCTCAGAAATAATTGATCGCATTTTTGATCCCTTTTTCACCACCAAAGAAGTAGGTAAAGGTACGGGATTGGGTTTATCTACCGCTATCGGTATTATTAAAAGCCACGGTGGTTTTTTTGAAGTAAACAGTGAATTAGGCAAAGGTAGCCAATTCAAAGTATACTTGCCCAGCTCTGTGGAGACGAGAATCGAAACTACGGGAGAAAGCATAACGCAGATCGGAAATTCAGAACTGATTTTGGTAGTAGATGACGAAGCCGCCATTTGTGAAATTATCAAAACTACCTTAGAAAGTCATAACTTTGAAGTACTTACCGCCTCAGATGGCATCGAAGCAATTTCATCCTATGTACAGCATAAGAAAACTTGCAGCCTAGTGTTAATGGACATGATGATGCCAGAAATGGACGGAGCAACAGCCATTCGGACTTTACAACAACTAAACCCGCAAGTCCAAATTATTGCTATGAGTGGATTAGCATCTACTGAAGCTTTAGCCAAAGCAGCAGGCAATGGAATTCAAGGCTTCTTAGCTAAACCATTCACTAAGTGCGACTTATTGAATACTATAAATGGGGTTTTAAAAGTTAGGAGTTAGTAGCTCGCGGAGTTTTGAATTAGACTGTAACTATTTTGACTTTTATAATCTCTATCAACTAAGTAAAGAATAATTAAAAATTCTTATTTGTGATGATTATTTGTGATTTTCAGTCACATAATTGTGTTTTATAGTAAAAATAGAATATGGGAAACTCATTCTGTAATCCATTTTCTGTGGAAGTTAAGGGAACCCAATCGGAATTTTTTGCTTCTAAAAAATCCCTATGGATGCCCGTCATCCTTTCGCTAACATTTAATATCCGGAGATAACTATGAATACTTCTCTTTTAAACCATCTGTCTTTTTTTAGTAAATTTCCTTTTTTCAATAAACCAAATACACCCTACTGGGTAAAACTTAGAACCGCTCAACCGGAGTGCATTTATTACTTTGGCCCTTTTGATAATCCTCAAGAAGCTAAAAATAATCAGCATGGCTATGTCGAAGATTTAATTGAGGAACAAGCTGCGGGAATTTCTGTTGAAATTCAAAAGTGCAAACCCGAAAATTTAACTATCTTTTCAGAATCCGGGAGTCGATAAAAGTAAAGACTCCCGGATTCGCTCTTAGGTGTGGGCATAGCTACGTCTTTA
>JBCCSG010000338.1:0-8092 GCA_039200565.1 Cyanobacteria bacterium P01_D01_bin.50
AAGTGTTACTCCATCGATAAATCGAGGGGCTTGAAACAAGGAAAATATTTTTATCTTTCCACGGATAAATCCGGGGGCTTGTATCCATTTTATTGTTTGGTCAGCAATAAATTTGGCAATGTTAGGTTGTTGATTAGACATAAATAAAGATGATTGATTAGACTTTGGAGAAATTTGGACAAAATTTGTTACCGACATAAATGTGCATCTCGCCTCAATGCCATTAATAGGTTCTCTTATAAATTCAAAATTTAAAATATGGAAAAGTTAAGGAGTTTATTACGCTTTGATTGCGATATAAAAGTTTAAAAAACTCAGTAAAGTTAAGTAAAACTGAGTAAAATTAGGATAAATCGCTTCTCTAGTAATAATCGCGCTCAAAGAAAAAGAGGACTTCCCTCTCTCCGTAAGCTCAGAAGGTTTATTTGATGTATTGCCCGAGCCGAGCGGCTCTGACTCTGCTCAAGCAAAGCTATGGAAATCTCTAATTATCGGGTGTGTTCCCAAAAATTATCCGGCGATAACGCTAATTTCAGTTTAAAACTGCATAAGTTTATTTTCCGAAAACTATTAATTTTTAGCAAAATTGAATTCAGCATCGCTTAGGCAGCTACTCGATGCGATGACAGGTTTGCTCCAGAAAAAATTTATACATCAGACAAAACCAATACCTGTATTCAAAAAAACTATCATCATGGAAAACAGATTAATGAACAATAATTCTTCAGACAGACTTGATAACTCTACCCCTGAACTTCAAGTTAACCCAGACACTCAACTAGTAACCGTTGATGATTCTTCACCAACTGTTTCCGTAATGTGGGATAGAGCAGTTCAAGAAGCTGTTATCGAATCCAGAGTTGGTCCGACAGTCGCATCCCGCGCCTATGGAATATTGCATACCGCAATGTTTGATGCTTGGTCAGCATATGACCCCAAAGCAATGTCAACTCAACTAGGTGATGATTTACAACAAGCTGCTTCGGAAAATACTGAAGAAAATAAAACCGAAGCAATGAGCTATGCTGCTCACCAGGTTTTAGAAGAGCTTTTCCCCGGCCAGGTGGAAATATTCGATGACTTGATGGTTGAGTTAGGTTTTGACCCTGACAATAATACTACCGATACCAATACAGCTGCTGGCATTGGGAATGTCATGGCATCAGAGTTGCTCGAATTTCGTCGTCAAGATGGTTCCAACCAACTAGGTGACGATCCTAATGGTACTGCAGGTGTTCCTTACTCCGATACAACTGGATATCAACCTGTTAATACAGCCACTGAAATGGTTGATATCGAACGCTGGACTCCAGAACTGGTACCCATAGATGCAGAACCCGGTAGAGAAGTTCGCACTCAACAGTTTCTGACACCACAGTGGGGTAATATAACTCCCTTTGGGTTAACAGAAGGCTCACAATTCCGTGCAGAAGCACCAAAACCATTTTTATTGGTAGATGGAACTGTAGACTTAGAAAACAAAACTATTACTCTAGAAGATGGCTCTGTATTGGATATTGATAAGAGTCTTATCGGAGATGTAATTAACCCTGAATTTATCGCCCAAGCACAAGAAGTTGTTGATATCAGCGCTAACTTGACTGACGAACAGAAATTAATTGCAGAATTTTGGGAAGATGCTGGTGGAACTTCTTTCCCTCCAGGTACTTGGATGACTTTTGGACAATTTGTCTCATCACGAGATAATAATACTCTCGATCAAGATGCTCAATTATTCTTTGGCTTGGGTAATGCAGTATTGGACGCGGGTATTGCGACTTGGGAAACCAAAACCTTCTATGATTCTGCTCGTCCAGTTAGAGCAATTCGAGAACTAGGTGAACTGGGATTAATCGGGGAGTTCAATGAAGAACTCGGTGGTTTTGCAATTGATGCATGGACACCAGAAAATGGAACTCAAACAATATTGGCAACCGATTTCCTTACTTACCAAACTCCTGGAGGCGATCCTTCACCACCATTTGGCGAGTATACATCGGGACACAGTGCTTTCAGTGCTGCGGGTGCAGAGATTCTGCAATTATTTACGGGTAGCGATGAGTTTGGTGCTAGTGTTAGTTTTGAGCCTGGTGAATCTCGCTTTGAACCAGGGATAACTCCGTCGGAAACGGTTACTTTGGAGTGGGATACTTTCAGTGAAGCTGCGGATGAAGCTGGTCTTTCTCGCCTTTTCGGAGGAATTCACTTTTCTGATGGCGATACTAATGGAGGACTGTTGGGACAACAAGTTGGACAAGCTGTTTGGGACAAAACTCAATACTTTATTACAGGTGGAGAGACTGACAATGAAGCAACTAATTTCCATGAAGGTGAAGTTGATGAATTGTTACATGGCGGTATAAATAGTAGTGAGTGGGAAGAAGCCCTAAATAATATTGGGATTGATAATCACTCATTCATTGAAACTCTTAATCTTGACGATTTTGATAATATTGATGTTTCAGGTATTATCGAACAAGCCTCCTCTGATGGTTTAAATCTTGATTGGGGTGCAGCACTAGAACTTATTAATAACGGAGATTATGATTTAATCGTTAATGCAAGCGAGACAAATTCATTTTCTGGTTAATAGTACAGCACGGCGCAAATCAAAAGTCAAAACTCAAAAGTACTATAGAGTAAGGGTTTAAACCTTGTACAAACACCCTACAACAAAAAGGCGGTCAGTTGCGTAAGTCTTGTTAGGCTAAAACCTTTGTGATATTAGGATTTGAATATGTGCAACCCAGGAATAGTGAATGGTAAATAGTCGGACATATAATTATCCCACTTCCATTCACTTACTCCCTTCCCAGTGGAAGAAATGCACGCCTATAAATTAGTTAAGTCGGCTCGACGTTAATCTTACGCTTGGGGACTGTTGGAACCGACTCCCATGGTTGAATCAGGAAGAAAACACCGGAGCGTTATTTACAAAGTTTAATGAAACTTGGATAAGTTTTTCAGAGCGGTTCCGATTTCCACCTTCTTTCTCTTGGTGATAGACTACTGGTAACGCTGCGCGGAAATCAATAGTCAAAACAGACTGCGATCTCACGCGAGCAAAAGTCAAAATTATCGTAAGATGGGAGTTTAAACTGTTTTAAATGGGTGCTTTATTTTAGTCTGCTGTACTAGCTAGCTCTTGAATAATTTAGTCCCATACTTAAGTGCCTCGAAACATTTAGTTTGACAATATTTTAGATATTTAACTAGTTTTGGGGATCTAAGTGCATAAGTAAAGTCAACCGAGTTCTATTTACCTTCAAATATAAGGTAAAACCATGTCTAATTCCCTTAATTCTAAAGATTTCAGACTTTTGTTACCAGAAGTTATCTGGCTTGAACCCGAAAATTTATTGTTAGCCAAACGAATATCCTCTGGGGCTAGCAGCAGCAACCCCAGAGAATCTTGGCAAACCTATCTAAATACAATAGGGCTGCTTGCTTTTGAACAATGGTTAGACAACCATTTACCCAGTCAATTACTATCTCGCGATACTACTTTTATTGAAACTGGGGGTAATCTGAATGCTGGTGAGTTTAAATTTTGCACCATCGCCACTGAACATTTACTTGATGAGACAGTTGTCATTCCACAAAATGTGATTGAACAACCAGAAAAAACTGCTCATTTTTATGTAGTGCTTGAGGTATCCGAAGAAGAGCAAGAAGTTACAATTAGAGGCTTTTTATCCCACAAGCAATTAATGGAAATCCGAAATGATTTAAAATTACCAATGCGCGATGGTTGTTTTCAAATACCGCTATCTTTGTTTGATATTGAACCAAATCACTTATTATTTTACAATCGCTACTCGGAACCATCGGAATTTATTTTACCTCAAGTTGAAAGTCAAGTGAGTGTTGTAAATCCATCCGAATTTGTTAATTCAACTAGAACTAAGTTAAGTGAATGGTTCCAGGGATTAGTTGATGCAGGTTGGCAAGCGATAGATTCTCTTTCCAATCCAGAATTAAATTTAGCTTTTAGTACCCGAAATATGGTACAAGGTACCAAAAGAGCAAAAATTATAGATTTAGGCATTCAATTAGGTAATCAAAAGGTGGCGCTGTTAGTAAATGTATTGCCGGAGAACCAAGATAAAATAAATGTTTTAATACAGCTATATCCCACCAATAGAGAAAGATTTGTCACGGAAAATATTCAATTGCTTTTGCTATCTAAAGGAGGTAAAAAACTTCAGGAAGTTAATTCGAGATTTCAAGATAACTTTATCCAGTTAAAACCTTTTAAAGGCGAGCCAGGAAAACAGTTTAGCGTCCAAATAAGTTGCGAAAATCTGATCGTCAATGAACATTTTGAATTATAAAATGTTTTAGCTCATTGAAAGGAAAGAACATGAAAAAATTGCATAAGTCATCTTTTATTCAGCGCTTGCTCAAGGTTTGCAAAAGTAAACCTTTGCTAGCGCTGATAATTGCATTTGCTTGTACTGTAACATCGCCAGTTGTTGCTAAAATCCCTCAGATTAGGGGGATAGAATATTCTACAAGTCAAAGTGAGAATAGAGGTAATTTAATCGAATATGGTAAACAATTATACGATTTAGGAAACTTTCCCGAAGCGGTGGAAGTTTTACAACAAGCAGCTAATCGCTATCAAAATAACGGTCAAAATTTGCAACAAGCAATAGCCTTGACTAACCTTTCCTTAGCTTATCAACAGCTTAGTTTGTGGGAGAAAGCGGAAAAAGTTATTAATGAAAGTCTAGATTTATTAAATAATTTGGAGGATTCCGCCAACAAATCTCAAATTTTGGCACAAGTTTTAGAAGTGCAAGGGCGGATGCTATTTATGCAGGGCAAGGCTAATGCAGCAATAACTAGTTGGGATGGAGCCGCTGATATTTATAAAAAATTGGGTTTAGATGCTGCATTCAATCGCAGCCGTATTAACTCCGCACAAGCTTTACAGGCTTTGGGGCGTTTTCTTCAATCCAAGAAAATTTTAACGGAAGTGAGGGAAAACCTGAAAAAAGAAAAAGATCCCCGATTAAAAGTAGTTGGATTGCGTAAACTTGGTAATGTTTTGCAAATAGTTGGCGATTTAAAAAAAGCTGAAGATATATTACAGGTAAGTTATGCGATCGCAGATTCCTTATCTTTAGAAAAAGATGTCAGCGAAACATTATTCAGTCTGGGAAACACAGCAAGCGCTCAGAGCGAACTATTATTCAGTTTGGGCGACTCCGTAGGTGCTTTAGAGGAAGTAAAAAAAGCTTTAGAACATTACAAAGAGGCAGAAACTACGACAACCGAACCAATTATCCGCTTACAAGCTCAATTAAATCAACTGAGATTAGTAGTCAAAAACGAGAAATTGAGTAAAGAGAAATTGGGCGATGTATCGATTTTGTCAGATAAAATCAAATCACTAATTAATGAATTACCGGTGACGCGAGTAGTAGTTAATGCAAAAATTAACTTTGCTCGTAGCTTAATCGAGCCTGAAGTAAAAAACAAGCAAGATGCAATCAAAATTTTAACTACTGCTCTAAAAGAAGCACGACAATTACAAGACGAACGAGCCGAATCTTATGCTCTTGGTACTTTAGGGAGATTGTACTACGAAAACAAACAATTTGATGATGCCCTAAAATTAACAAAGAAAGCTTTAGTTATAGCTGATAAGATTAGCGCTTCAGAAATTTCTTATCAGTGGAAATGGCAAATGGCGCGTTTGTACAAACAGAAAAGAGATGTAGAGCAAGCAGAATCATACTATTCAGGAGCAGTTGATACCCTCGAAACTTTACGGGAGAATTTAGTAGCAATCAATCCCGATATTCAATTTTCATTCCGAGAAAGTGTAGAGCCAGTTTATCGGCAGTTTATTCAATTACTTTTGGAGTCTTCTGATAATATATCTTTAAATAAACAACTGCCGAACAAATCAGAAAAACTGATAAAAGCGCGAGAGATTATTGAAGTTTTGCTAGAAGCACAACTAGAATACTTTCTTCGTTCACCTTGTTTGACTACAAAAACTGAAGATATTGATTCCTTAGTAGATCGAACAGACAACAAAGCAGCAGTAATTTATGCAGTAATACTGAGAGACAATTTAAACATTATTCTCAAGCTACCCAATAAACCAAGATTACGTTTCTATCAGATTCCAGTAACTAGAGAAAAAATAGAAGAAGTTGTAGGGCAATTAACAGATGATTTAATAGATGTGACTCAACAATTGAGAACCAGAGAAAATTCCCAACAATTATATGATTGGTTAATTAAACCTTTAGAAACAGAATTAGAAGATAATGAAATCACAAATTTAGTCTTTGTACTAGAGAGTGAATTACTAAATATACCGATGGGCGCTCTTTATGACAAGGAAAAGAATAAATATTTGATACAAGAATATGCTGTATCATTGACATCAGGTTTGCAATTGGTAGAACCCAAACCATTAAAAGAGATAAGATTAAAAACCTTAACTGCCGGAGTCGTTGATGAACGTGAAGTAGAGGGGAAAAAATTCCCTCCATTAAAATTCGTAGAAAATGAATTGCTAGAAATTAAATCGCAAGTACCTAAAAGTACAAAATTATTGAATGAAAAATTCACGCGGGATAGCATACAAAAACGATTAAAATCTACCGGTTATTCAGTAGTTCATCTGGCAACCCACGGGCAATTCAGTTCCGATCTAGAAGAAACATTTATATTAACTTGGGATAAGTTGCTTAATATAAAAGAATTCCGTGAGCTATTGGGAAGCAGGGGCTTAAATAGATCTAGTAATATAGAGTTACTAGTTTTAAGTGCTTGCCAAACCGCTCAAGGAGACAAACGCGCTGCTCTGGGATTAGCTGGAGTCGCGGTACAAGCAGGAGCGCGTTCGACATTAGCCACATTATGGGCAGTAGATGATGAATCAACCGCAGGTTTGATGAGAGAATTTTACACTCAGTTAAAAAAACCCCGAGTAAACAAAGCCCAAGCACTACAAAAAGCTCAACTAAAATTATTGGAGAAGGAAGCAGAACCATATTTTTGGGCACCTTTTGTTTTAGTAGGAAACTGGCTTTAATAAGTAAGAAGTAAGAAGTAAGAAGTAAGAAGTAAGAAGTTAGGAGTTAGGAGTTAGGAGTTGGGAGTTAGGAGTTAGGAGTTAGGAGTTAGGAGTTAGGAGTTAGAAGTAATGAGTTGGGAGTTGGGAGTTGGGAGTTGGGAGTAAGAAGTAACAACCAACAACCACCAACAACCAACAACCATCAACCAACAACCAACAACCAACAACCATCAACCATCAACCATCAATCAACAACCATCAACCATCAACTATTTCTTCACACAAGATTTATTATTAAAAGACGGCGTACTTTGAGGAGAAGCTTGAGCAACAAAGAGAATATCCCCATTTTCATCCACAATCATCCCAGTAGCTTCCACAATGGGATTTTGCGGAAAGTTGGGGGTGTAGATTTTCTTCCCCCCAAACTTTCCAAGACGATTTTGAGGTTTGAGACTTCGAGTCGAAATTCTTCTCCCCTCTACCCCCTCTACCCCCTCTACCCCCTCTCCCCCCTCTAACGATTCTGGAAGCGAAACCCAACCCCCATAAAGACTCTCCTCCTGAAGTAAATCCAAGGGGCTAGGTGGAATACCGCCTTTTCCGACGATATAAAATTCGCTTGCATTTTCACCTGTACCTACTTGACATGCATTGTAAAATTCCCCTTCTATTGGTGAGTCGGGTAATTCAGTTAAAACTTCTGCGGGATTTTGTTCTAATCCATTTATTTCAACACTTCCACTTAATTCGGAATTTGCACCAGTTGCAGTGATGTCGCTTTCGTCGCTAGTTTCTTCTCGAAACTGAGTACCAAAAATACCTTGAGCTTCAATATTGATGTTACCACCACGGCCTTCTGCTGAGTTGGCGCTGATGTCGCTGTTTTGTAAGGCAACGATAACGCTACTATCAATGTTAATGTTTCCACCTTGGACATTTTCCCCTTCTGCGTTGGTGAAAATATTACTACCACGACGTAGTATTAAATCTCGTGCGTCAATATTAATTGTTGCTTGTTCATTATTAGAATCTACAATTTGTGTGCTG
>JBCCSG010000339.1:0-8089 GCA_039200565.1 Cyanobacteria bacterium P01_D01_bin.50
ATCTTTACACCATTTTTTTATCTAAATCGACCTAAAGATATCCAATAATTTGATTACACCTTCTTTAAGTCGTCCTCCGAAACCCTTGCTCCACAGGTGAGAACGTCGGAATTTCGGTAATGCCAGGAACGAGACTTGAACCCGCGTGTCGAGGATTTTCAGGCAGAAAGATTACAGAAAGATGGTTTTACAGGTTCAACAATTGATGTACTTCTCCCTTGCGCGAATGGTCTTAGAAGTGTTTCCGTTGCTAAAACTATTTCAATTCGAGATTTAAATAAGCTGATCGATAAAGATATTCATGAAAGAAACTAAGTTTATGAAGTGTCCGGAGTGCAATAAAGCTCAGTTTATCCTTTTTGAGGGAGAAGTTGTTTATAGCTGTCCTTTCTGTAAGAAGGAATTCCCGATATTATCAAAACTCAAAATAGAAACAATTGAAGATTTTATTATTTACGCTGCTGCTAATAATTTATATCTAGTTTTAAAGGACAATTTAGGAAGACGGTATTTGAAGCTAACAACTAAGGAATATTTTAATGAAATAATAAAAAATTCACTCAGCTTAGTATTATATAAACACGATTTCAAAGAATATACTCTTATCTGTTATTGGAGTGATGATGATTGCAATTTTAAACCAGTGAGTTTTGTTATAGAGAAAGACGAAACAGAACAAAGAGGAGTCACTCCGGCATGAATATAACCGATATCAATGGAAAGCTTAAAAATGCTTGTATGAAAGTAAGAGTAAAGCGACTGAGAAACACTCTTTACTTACGAGCGACTCTTCCTCCAAAGCCGAACAGCTATAAGGTTACTCCTTGCCAACAGGCTCAAGGAGGTTTTTTCTGAATTCTTTTGGCAAGCTAATTTAGCCGGTACTAAATTTGGAAGTAATGCGAGATGTGATCTTGACGGTTATAATTATTTTTATCTTTAGTTTAAGACATCATCTTCTTACGTGTTTTTTTTTAATTGTGATTGCTGATATTCAATCTGGCGATCGCAATTATTTCGTTTAGCTGATTTTCAATAAAACTGTTATAAAGGTTAGTTGTTGTTTTCGTAAAACTAATGGCTGAACCTACATTAAAAGAAATATTTGGGGATAGTGCTTCCCAGACAGTAGAAACAGTAACAATCTCTAAAGCAGACTTAGCAGTAGTGGGGTTAACTGCGGCAAGTAATAATACAGGAGAGGCTATTCTCGCCGCAGTTATTGCGAAGGCTCAGTTAGTTTTAACTCTTGAAAGGCAAGAACTGCACCCAGAACAGTCAATAGCATTTAGTGAAGATAGTCAAAATTTGGTTATCAGAAATGATCAACGCTATAGACAGTTCACGAAAGTTATTAACTTTGAAAAAGTAGACGACGAGACAGATTTTGACCCGGATTGGTTCTAGTGATTACACTTCAAGATTTATTCGATGAGGGGAGCGAACAATCTGAGCGGTATTTAATCATTAATAAAAGTAGCTTAAAACTCACTCCCAAAGCAGACAATACAGCCGAATCGTTGTTTGCAGCAATTATCTTAAAAGCCTCTTCTCAGTACCTTGGGTACCTTACTGACGAGAACGATAATTTTGTCACAGATTTAAATGGGAGTAAAATTACCTTTGACAATCGTACCTTATTTTTAGAAACTCGGTTAACTTATTACGCTCGTTACCTGTCTCCTGGAATAATTAGAGATGTTTTTGAGTTTATAAAGATCGAACCTGATGACTAACATAAAAGACTATCCCGAACTGACTGAAGTCTCTAATCAAGATTGGCTTTTGATCCAAGAGAATAAAACTATTCCCGCTTACAAAAAGGTCAAGCTAATTAATCTATTTAATCAGTCTTCCGACGGAGGTATTGCTGTCACTTGGAATTATAAAAGCGGAAATACCGATGTCGTATTAAATGCAGGAGCGAACCTTTTTATAGATACACCTCGTGACGTAGTCCTTGACTTAACAGACGTTCCCGAGGGTTCGGAAATTCAAATCCAGCAAATCGGCCAAAAAAATTCAATTATTTTAAAAGGAATTACTAAGGTTAGAGGGAATGATATTACTGACGATACTACTATTTTCTTACGCTTCAGTGAGATTCCTACCAAATTAATTCACCTTAACTCTTCTTTAGGATGGTTCTTCCTTCCAAGTTCAAATACAACAATTTTAAGTCCCTTGTCTCTTCCTGAATTTCGGTTAATTCAGCTATTTGATTCTACAACAATTGTCGCTAACGATTTTGAAAAAATTGCGCAATGGAATGATTCAATAAACTCAAGACATGCGAGTCAAACTAATGAGTCAAATCAAGCTCGTTACGTTAATTCTATTTTTGGTAACGGGTCAGTTGGGGGAGTATTATTTGAAGGTTCTGAAGACTACGTTGTTGATTTAAGTTACCTTGCAGGAGAAAAGTATACGATTGCAATAGTCGAAGCTAGAACCTATGATCATCAAGCTTATATTATTGGGAACTCCTCTGGTGGTACGAACAAAGCTTTACATGTTGGATATAGAGGAGATACTCAATTTACCTTAGCTCAGTACAGCAACGATCTAGATGCTGGGATTGAGCCTTTTGCTAATACTTTGAACCCAACTATTTGGATTGTCTCTAACAGTTCTCGCGGTAAAGAGATACTCCGGAATGGTATTTTAATTGCTTCTGACAACGATACTGTAGATTTAGTAGAAATGAACAATGGGAGGCTTGGGTGCGGTTCGTTTAACGTAGTAACCCTTAGGAAATAAGGTAATATGACGTTAGTAAAGTTACATCAGTAACTTTATAACTGTTTCTCAGATGCGGGTGAAAGTCCCGCCGCTTAAGGGATAGCTGACTCCTTATCTGACCACACCGAGCGTGAACTTGACAACATCGCAGAGTGAAGCTGGTATCAGGGCGCAATCAGTTGGAAAATAAGCAGGTAACAACACTGGCGCTAATAGGGAGATGACATGGGTAAACAAGTCCTAGAAAAGTGTCTTATCCCAGAGCTACAACCTGAAAACAAAATGTAGACTCCACCTCCTATATTCTCATGGCAGCCTCCAAGCACTAGCCAGAATCCCCGAGAAGGAGCGTAGACAAACTGGACTGCCCTAAATCATCAAAATAATCTGAGTTACGGAACGAATAAAAACGTGTGTAAGGTCTGGGGAAAGGTCGAAAACTCCGGTAGATGGTCAAGCATAACAAGTCCTTCACACGGGTAGGATGTAGGCGAAAAACTGCCTACGGGATGAAAGAATACGCCACTAAGGAGTAAAGCATGATTAGGCACAGTAAAAATACTAGTGAATCTTGGAAGATGCTCACATGGAAGAAATTCCGTCGAGATGTATTCCGCTTACAAGTTAGAGTGTATAAAGCTGTTAGAGCAGGAAACAAGCGTAAGGCTAGGTCACTGCAAAAGCTTATTCTACGTTCCCGTGCGGCTAGATTCTTGGCTATTCGTCAGGTCACACAGCTAAATCAGGGTAAACGGACTGCCGGAATAGATGGTAAAACCGCACTCACGTTCAAGGAAAGATTCGATTTAGAACTATTACTTAAATATGGGGCTGGCAATTGGTATCATAATCGTTTACGAGAAATACCAATACCTAAGAAGAATGGAAAAACCAGAACTCTCAAGGTACCTACCATCGCCGATAGAGCATGGCAATGTTTAGCCAAATATGCTCTAGAACCAGCCGCGCGTTGCAACTTTTCACGCTCAGAGCTACGGTTTTAGAACTGGTAGAAGCGCACATGACGCACAAAGGCTACTATTCAATAAATTAAGTTCAAGAGTAAACGGTAACAAGAAAAGAGTACTCGAAATTGATATCGAAAAATGCTTCGACCGTATAAACCACAACACCATCATGGATGAGTTAATTGCTCCCAGGGAATTAAAACAAGGTATATTTAGATGCCTTAAAGCGGGAGTAAACCCAGAGTTCCCAGAACAAGGAACTCCCCAGGGTGGCACTGTGAGTCCACTTCTAGCAAATATCGCATTAAACGGAGTCGAAGAACTCAGTTACTACGAAGCGTGTAACGGACAACGAGGTAAACACAAAATATACCAAACCATCCGCTACGCTGACGACATGGTAATAATACTTAGACCCCAAGACAATGCAGAACTGACATTAAGGAAAACCAAAGAATTTCTAGCCAAAAGAGGAATGAATGTAAGTGAAGCTAAAACCAAGCTAACCGCCTCGACAGATGGTTTTGATTTTTTAGGTTGGCATTTTTATGTACAGCAAAACGGAAAATTCAGAAGCATCCCATCAATGGATAACTTCAAAGCATTCCGTAAGAAAGTTAAGAAAATCGTTAACTGTTCTAACTATGGGAGTAAAGTGAAAGCCAAAAAGCTAGCACCTATAGTAAGGGGTTGGAGACAATACCATAAATATTGTAAGTTAGATGGCTCAAGATTTTCACTCTGGCATCTAAGAAACAGAGCATTTAAGGTATTCAACAAAGAAAAGAAACAGGATAGGTATACAAGCAAGAAACTACTTGACAAAGCCTTCCCTTCGGTTTCTTACTCCGAAAACAGTCACATCATGGTCAAAAGGGATAAATCACCATTTGATAATGATTTAATTTACTGGAGCAAACGCAAAAGTAAATTATACGATGGCTTAACCTCAAAACTACTAGTAAAACAATCCCATACGTGCGGATGTTGTGGCTTAAAGTTCGCAGATGATGAAGTCATCCACGTACACCACATAGACGGCAATCACAATAATTGGAAGCATAAAAACCTTACAGTTATACACCAAAGTTGTCATCAATACATCCACATGAGTAAGAAGGGTGAAGAAGATTTGAAATAGTTCTGACATACGGCTTAGGCTCAAAAGAGTCAAGAGCAAGTCTCAGTTAACCGAATAAAAATCGGAATTTAACCTTCTATTCATTCTAGGAGCCGTGTGCGACGAAAGTCGCACGCACGGATTTGAAGGAGAGGTGCGGAGCGTAATAGCTCCCATCGACTCTAACATCTGCTTTAGGTAAGCATTATCAAGGGTATTTAGGGCTTGTGGGTGTTTGGATTGGTGATAAGTCTTTAGAAGAATTACAAGAAATTGATAATGCTGCTAATCTTTCTTTTGGGGTTTATTAATGACTTACTGCACAGGAAAAGATTTAGCAACGATTAAATATAAGTTTGGAGAAGGAGAAGACAAAGTTTTAGTCGTTGAAAAAGAAAATTTACCCGTTCAGGTAGCCAAAGAGCAAATAAAAAAAAGTAGCGGAATTCGGACTAATTTTTTTGAAAGATTTGAAGGGCGCGAACCAGGTTCTTATAGCTTTACTGTTAATGCACCAAGTGGAGTGCCGGAGGGAGTAGAGGTAGAGATATATCTCACTAGTGGCACTTGGGATGACTACGGAAGAATAGGGGACTATTCTACAGGGTACGGAATTGTAAAAAAATACGAAGGTGAACCGTTGCTAGTTGGAAAAGGTAGGACTATTCAAGGTAGTGTTACCAACGTTGAACCTGTGAGTTGCTACGTCAGAGTTTCTCTGGATTGGAGATTTGAAAATACCTGCAAGCTAGTGGTTTTTCATAAAAATAAAGTTATTTATGAAGAAACAGGAGATTGTCCCTTAAATTTTCAAACAACTTGCGATCAAGATTGCCCTCCAAGAACACTTAAATGTGCTTCTAGTAAATACCCTGGCTACTGCTGCTTGCCTTGCAAATCTACTGCAAATAAAATTCGCAATTTGGGCAACAAACTATGAGTGAATGCACAGATATTACCAAAGCAATTCAGGAACTGTCTGCAAAGATTGATGCTTACCAATCAAATATTGAAAGACGACTAAATGCATTAGAAGCTCGGGTGAATGCACTCGATCAAGACATTAAAAAAATTATTCCACGAGTAAACAATCATGAAAGGAGAATAAAAGAACTTGAGAATAATTCTTCATCTATAAGTACTAGCGATAAAAATAAAATAGAAAAGATTAAACGTGATAATCAAAAACTTAAAAGACAAATTAGTGCGATCGAACGATATATTAATGCTTTAGATAAAGCAGGAAAGCAAATTAATAATGTTTTAAAAAGATTCCTAGGGATATTTTCTATTTTTAAATAACATGCCTATACCTTCTGTTCCCTCATATACCCAAACGCCTAAAAATTTTTCTGAACTATTAAAAATTCAAAAAAACTTTTATCGCACTTTTAGCAACGGTTTAACCAATCTTACTAAAGTTACTAATTTAAATAGATTACGAAATCTTTCTACAGAAAAAAAAGTTGATTCCGCAAAAAAGGTTACAGATAACTTAAAAAAAGGTAATTTCAAAAAAATCAACGGCAAGCTAGCTAATGCAATTGGCTTTGCACTAAGTCTGGCTTCTATTGGCTTATCCTTGCTAACTATCGACCACGTAGGAAAGCTGCAAGGAACTCAACTAAAAATTGATGGAATTATTAATCGAGATTTGGATTTAGCTTTTAGTAGAGCAGTTAACAATACGGCTAGTTTAAGAAAATTAAGAAAAGAGTTAAACGCTTTTATTACTTTTTACAAAAACGAAAAAGATAAGCTTTTCGCTGAAGCTTACTCTTCAAGACAGTCAATCAGGGGAAAATCCCGCAACCAAGCATGAAAGTATGGTACTTTCTGTGATGGTACTTCAAATTGAGGTTGTACCTCAGTAGTGCATAATATAGCCTGAAAGACAGTCTAGTCCCGATACTCATTCAAGAACAACCAATTGTCGCAACTGTGTAGAATCAGACATAGGAAGCACGCAAGCTAGAATTTTAGATATCTGAGTATCTTTGAAGTACCACCTTTAAACCAAAAAATAACTGTTTCCCCTTTGGATATGAGGTGAGTCATGCAAGTAGTTTACACCCATTGCGCCGGACTTGATGTACACAAAAAAACAGTAACTGCTTGTGTAATTATCCCTTCAGAAAAAGGAGGATGGAAGCGGGAAATTCGTACATTTGAAACCCATACCAATAGTTTACTATCGATGCTTGATTGGTTGGTTGTTGAGTTTTAATTGTACTCATGTGGCGATGGAAAGCACGCTTTGAATATTGGCGACCAGTATTCAACATACTAGAAATTAGTTTAGAAGTAATGCTGGTAAATGCTCGTCATGTTAAAAATGTTCCAGGACGTAAAACAGATGTTAAAGACTCACAGTGGCTAGCAGAACTACTACAACATGGATTATTACGTCCAAGTTTTATTCCACCAAAACCACAACGAGATTTACGTGATTTGATTCGCCATCGTCAAAATTTTGTAAGGGAAAAGTCAAACCTAGTTAACCGTGTTCAAAAAGTATTGGAAGCAGCAAATATAAAACTGGCCTCTGTTGCTAGTGATATTATGGGTGTTTCTGGACGTGCCATGTTAAAAGCACTAATTGCTGGAGATAAAAATCCAGAAAAAATAGCGCAATTAGCTATTGGTCAATTACGCAAAAAACACGAAAAATTAGAACAAGCACTTAATGGAAGAGTTCAGCCTCATCATCGTTTCATTCTTTCTCAATTGCTTTCTAATATTGAAAGTGTTGAAGAAGTAATCAAACAATTTGATGCCCAAATTGAGGAATATTGCCGCCCTTTTAACCAAGCTGTTGAACTACTCGACACTATACCTGGTGTAGCACGCAAAGCCGCAGAAGTAATTGTCTGTGAAATCGGTAATGATATGAGTCGATTTAAAAGTGCTGCTCACTTAGCAGCTTGGGCTGGTTTAGCACCAGGCAATTGTGAAAGCGCTGGCAAAAGGTTATCCTCTTTTAGCCGTAAAGGTAATCGTAGTTTAAAAACTACTCTTGTACAAGCTGCTTGGGCTGCCTCTAGAACTAAAACTTATTTAGCGGCACAATTTCGTCGCTTATCTGCTCGACGAGGGGCCTGCATGGGCTGCAGTTGCTGTTGCCCACTCTATTATAGTTATTGCGTATCATCTGATTCTACGTAATACGACTTATTCTGAACTTGGCGCTGATTACTATGAGCGCAATGAAAAACCGCAACTAAAGAAGAAACGTTTGGTTAAACAGTTGGAGAAACTA
>JBCCSG010000340.1:0-8075 GCA_039200565.1 Cyanobacteria bacterium P01_D01_bin.50
AAGAAGCTTACAATCCCGAATATATCGCAAAATGAATTTTGGGAATAGGGAATTGATAAGCTGTTGTGCATTTAAAGTGCACAACAGCAAGGAAGATAGAAGTTGGCACAAGAGTTATCTTTTAACTCCCTTAGCTCCCCACCTCCCCACCTCCCCCATCTCCCCATCTCCCCATCTCCCCACCTCCCCACCTCCCCACCTCCCCACCTCCCCACCTCCCCACCTCCCCCCTCTCCCCCTCTCCCATCTCCCCCTCACATCAAAAGGCAAAGGGTAGATTAAAATCAAATGCAAATATATGATTTATCTCGTTACCCGTGTCTAGTACTGATAAAACTTTTCCTACCTGGGCATTTTTCTCTTTATTAAGTAACGTCATACTGTTATTAGCGGTAATCTTGTTGATTGGCAAACAACAAGGTGTTACCGCTTTTTTGAGTACTGTGGTGACACCTTCTCCTGCACCGAATTCTGAAACTCAAACTCAACAAGTCGTTACACCCCAACTGGGTAAACGTCATAAATTGGATTATCAAAAATGGGTGAATATTCTCAAACAGGAAGCCGAAGTCATAGCCCAGAAGAAACCCCGTAATTTAAATATACTGGCTGGAGATTCTCTGAGTTTGTGGTTCCCCTCAGAGTTATTACCGGGTAATAAAACATGGTTAAATCAGGGAATTTCTGGAGAAAAAACTGCTGGTTTATTAAAAAGATTAAATTTATTTGATAAAACCGCACCGGAAACCATTTTTGTGATGATAGGCATAAATGATTTAGTCGCCGGTATCAGCGATGAGAAAATTTTAAAGAATCAACGGCAAACTATGGCTTATTTGCGTAAAAAGCATCCCAAAGCACAAATAATTATTCAATCAATTTTGCCACATCAAGGAGAGAAAGCCACTTGGGAAGGAAAAGATAAACTCTTAGCAATTCCTAATAGTCGCATTCGCAAATTAAATCAACAGTTGCAAACCATAGCAGCAAAAGAAGACGTAAAATATTTACACCTGTATCCTCTGTTTGCCGATAAACAAGGAAATCTCCGCTCTAAATTGACTACCGATGGGTTACACCTTAATCCGAATGGTTATTTAGTTTGGAGTTCCGCTTTACAGTTATACTCTCAGATAGAGTTAGAAAAATAAAAAATTAATATTTGATAGTTGATAGTTGATAGTTGATAGTTGATAGTTGATAGTTGTTCTAATAACCACTAACCACTAACCACCAACCACCAACCACCAACCACTAACCACCAACCACTAACCACTAATATGGATACAAAAGCTTTTAAACGCTCATTACAACATTCCGAGAATTATCATCGTAGAGGATTTGGACACAAAGAAGAAGTCGCGACTCAGCTAAATTCGGAATATCAAAGCGGCTTAATTCAAGATATTAGAAATAATAATTACACTTTAACTCGCAATGATGTAACAATTCGTTTAGCGGAAGCTTTTGGGTTTTGTTGGGGAGTTGAGCGTGCTGTAGCAATGGCTTATGAAACTCGCAAGCATTTTCCTAACGAACGAATTTGGATTACTAATGAAATTATTCACAACCCATCTGTAAATCAACGTTTGCGAGAAATGCAGGTTGGGTTTATTGCCGTAGAAGCTGGTGAAAAAAACTTTTCTGTGGTTGAGTCTGGGGATGTTGTGATCTTACCTGCTTTTGGCGCAAGCGTTCAAGAAATGCAGCTACTTAATGATAAAGGTTGTAAAATTGTCGATACAACTTGTCCTTGGGTTTCTAAAGTTTGGAATACAGTTGAAAAGCATAAAAAAGTTGATTGCACTTCTATAATTCACGGTAAATATAAACACGAAGAAACTGTTGCAACTAGTTCCTTTGCGGGTAAATATCTAATTGTTCTCAATTTAAAAGAAGCGGAATATGTTGCCGATTATATTTTGAATGGCGGCAACCGCAATGAATTCCTCGCTAAATTCAGCAAAGCTTGTTCAACAGGATTTAATCCCGACATTGATTTAGAAAAAGTTGGGATTGCCAATCAAACTACAATGCTTAAAGGAGAAACCGAACAAATTGGTAAATTGTTCGAGCGTACGATGATGAAAAAGTATGGCCCTACCGAATTAAATCAGCATTTTCAAAGCTTTAATACTATCTGCGATGCTACCCAAGAAAGACAAGATGCGATGCTGGAGTTAGTGGAAGAAAAACTTGATTTAATGGTAGTGATTGGTGGGTTTAATTCATCAAATACTTCTCATTTACAAGAAATTGCCGAGGAAAGAGAAATTCCCTCTTATCATGTTGATAGTGTGGAAAGAATTTTATCGGAAAATAGTATCGAACATTGTCAGTTAGATGGCAATGTCAAAATATCTGAAAAATGGTTGCCAGATGGAAAGATTGTTGTCGGAATTACCTCTGGTGCTTCTACTCCGGATAAAGTTGTAGAAGATGTAATTCAAAAGATTTTTGAATTGAAGAAATCAGTAGCAGTCATTTAACAATCTATAACTGTACCTGAAAAATTTAAATATATACCCCAAATAAAGCCCAAGGAAATCTAATGGGCTTTATTTTTATGCCAATGAATTACAGAAGGGAACATCGCAGTTGTACAAAATGTCAACCATTACACCTCTCCACAAAAACAAAATACAAATTTGACTTTTGACTCACTTTTGAATGTAATAATTACGCCATCAATCAAGTATTTTTTACAAAATATATTTACCGAAATAATTTTCTAGTCTACATAAAAATACACCGATTAGCTTGCATAATCTAAATCTTAATCGCAATATTAAACTACCAGCAGATAAATTTAACTCCAGATTCTATCAGGTTAAGTACCTAAAAAGTTGTATGATAATAAACACTGATAGGAAACTTTTTTTTTATAGATAAATATTTAATTGTAACATAAGCTCGTTGATTTATCACGGTGAAAAATAGTAAAAGTAATAAAAGCTAACTGCTATTGTTAGCCAAAATTTAGGTGTATAAAGACTTTTCTTATCTCTACCAATTTTTGGGTAAGGGTAAGGAATTATCCTCATATGTCTAAATATCGAAAAAGATAAAAAACGTTACGGATTATAATGAGGATGACTCACAAATTAGCATTTGCAGCTGCTTGTTTAGCGATATTTTCTGCTGTAGTTGTGAAACCGGCGAGTGCTATCGAAAATAATTTATCAGGGGAATTAGTAGCACAGTCTTTCAATACTGAACCATTTATTGAGGAAACGCCAAAAACGCCTGATTCGAGTCAACTAAACGATCAAACAAACTCAAACAGACAAAGTTCCGATGATGTTTGGTTAATTCCATTGTTATGGGGATTAGGTGGATATTTGATTGGAAGTCTTGTTGGAACACAAAAAACTTATACCAAGATGAATAAGGGAGAGCGAAAAATTCCTCCCCTCTTTTAGAAGTTATGCATCTCGCTCGATAATACCTGTGAAATTCAAACAGTGTGCTTCTCTTCAAATAGCTTGGCTTGAATGCTAGATACGTAACTCCCTATAACTAATAAATGGTGGACAATTATGATGTTGTCCACCATTTATTAGTTTAAAGGTTAATAATTATAAATAATAAACTCCTAACTCAATAACAGACGTAGCACTGCGGAAGTCTCTACAAATCCTAACTCCTAACTCGCTGGGGAATTTCTCTATCAAATAATGTAAAATACATCAAACGATAAATATCTGTATTGTCTACAGTCGATGGTAATTTATCTGCATTTAATCCGTGTGCTTTGGTAACAACCGAACCAGTAAAATCACTAAAACCCGCCCAAGCGATCGCAAAAGGATATCTGTTTCCTGCTTTATCTGGTGCGGAAAGGAAAGGTAATGTCGCTGTACCTTGTTTACCATCTACCGGTGCACCGTTTCGAGTTGTTTCAGGTATTGGTTTATCTAGAGGCAAATTTTTAGTAGTGACTCCAATTACTTCCAAACCACCTGCATCGCTATCGGCGGCGGTAACTAATAAAGTGTTAGGATTTTGATCGATAAATTCCATTGCCACACCAACGGCATCATCGGCGCGTTTGATTGCTTCTATACAACCTTTGGCATTGTTGTAATTACAAAAGTTGTCGCTTCCTTCTTCTTCTAAGACAATAAAAAAACCATCTTCATCTTGAGATACAACTTTTAAAGTAGCTTTTAACATTTCGGCGACACTCGGTGCATCTGAAACGTACAGCGGTAAATTTTTCTCTTTTAAATCTTCTTCGGATTCGTCGTTATAAGTATCTGTAGCTGCAAAAATTCCTAATACTTTTTTAGTCTCTGGGGGTAAATTCAAAAGTTCGTCGCGATTATAAACTACCGTATAACCCTTTTGTTTGGCGACTTCAATTAAATTTACTCCGTCTTCTCGCTGACTTTCTGAGGCTAAAGCGTATCTTCCTGCCGTACCTTTGGGGAGATAAAATACTTCACCACCACCCAAAATTACATCAACTCCAGACTCAACTATTTGCTTGGTGATTTCTGCAAACTCCCGTCTCGTCTTGGTTTTAGCAACAAAAGCACCAGTTCCAGGTTCTGGTATTATACCAGAATTGATAATCGCCGTCGCCTTACCTGCTGCTACAGCTTCTTCCATAATAGTTTGTGATTTACCCGAAGCTGCTACTATAGGTTGTCCTTTTTCATCTAAACCAAAAGAATCGGCGTTGGCTTTGACTCCCGTAGCGTGAATTACCGCACCGGCGTTAGAAGTGGCGGTAAGTTGGTTTTTCAAATGTCCTAAATAGACTCCCAAGTTAGACATTTTATCCCAATTCAATCTACCATCTGGACCATAATGCAGCATCCGCGCCGCTCCCCAATGAGATGCACTGGTACCATCTGGATGGATAAATATTACGTTTCCTTGGTTAGTTTGACTAGTATCAGTATTGTTTGATGGTGCAGCACATGCAGTTAAAGCTGCCATCGTTAAGACTGTTAAACTAATTATTTTTCTGTTTATTTGCAACACGGTTTTTTAGTTACTCAATATATATATTTCGGATTTAATTACGGCGTTTACGATCTCAAGCCAAGTTAGATATAGCAATGTGTTTTACCTTTTAAATCTTTATTAGGGATGTTTTTTCTTTTGTTAACTAAATTACTTTTTAATCAACTACAGAACTGAGAGAAATAGTTTAGCAAAGAAAAATTAGATATTTTTTCATTATCAACCTCCTATAGATACATTTAAACCGTAATTTTATCAGATTATATTTTTCTTTTCTGACAAGAATAATTATTTCAGTAAATACTTGCTAATAATGTAAATAAAAATAAAGTACAACGTTTATTATTTAAGTAAAATCTGAGATAATAACGTATGATTGCTATACATTTTTTATACTAACAAAATATCTTTACTATGTTGATTACAGAAGCTCTTGCAATCAAAATTACCGAAGTATCTGTCAAAAGTTTAGCAGATATATTTATAGGGATAGGTTGGAAAAAAATATCAAAGTTAGGTTCTATTTCAGATAGAAAGATTCAACAGATAATTTTTGATGCATCCCATAAATACATCAAAAACTATACAGCGCGTCATGGTTATCTGAAAGTATTAGGAATGCGAGAGCCTGTAGCACTGGAAAAAGTATATACAAATGTACGCTTTCTGGAAAGATGCAATATCCGTCAGTTTGAATCTATTGAGAATTTAGAACAAGCTTACCGACAAAATCGCAGTTTTCAACCAAAAAATACTTTAGATTTAATTGGACTTGAAGTTGCAAATGAAAAGCAGTATTTAATGGTATTGGGTGGTCCCGGAGTTGGTAAATCTACGTTTTTAAGAAAGATGGGGCTGGAAGCACTTAAGGGGTATAAAGGAGGATATCGACATGAGTGCATTCCGGTTTTTATTGATTTAAAAAGATTTGAGTCAAAAGAAATTGATATTAAACAAGCGATTATTAAAGAGTTTAGTATTTGTGGCTTTCCCGATGGTGAAATAGCTACAGAGAAATTACTCAAATCAGGAAAATTATTAATTTTATTAGATGGATTGGATGAAGTTCCAGGAAAAGTGGTTCCCTACATAATTGATCATATTCATGATTTTTGCGATAAATATGATGCAAATCGCTTTATTATTTCCTGTAGAACTGCTGCATATAATCATAATTTTATTCGCTTTACTGATGTGGCGATGGCGGAATTTTGTAATACTCAAATCAAACAGTTTATTAAGAATTGGTTTCAATCAGAAGCCGATCTAAAAATCGGTACGGCAGCTAAATGTTGGGAATTACTACAAAAGCCAGAATATTCAAGGGCAAAAGAGTTAGCAAATACTCCTTTATTGTTGACTTTACTATGCTTAGTTTATCATCGTTCGCAAAATTTTCCTAATAATCGCAGCGTTTTATATCGGAAATCTTTACGATTATTTTTAGAGGAATGGGCCGCTGAAAGAAGAATTATGCGCCAGGCAATTTATGAAGGTTTAAATACAGAATACCAAGAAATATTGCTGTCAGAAATTGCTCATGCTGGTTTTGAAACAGACCAATTATTCTTTGATAAGCGAGAAGTTGTAAATAAAATTAAAACTTTTTTACAAGATAATCTTAATGCACCAAAGCATTTAGCAGGAGAACAAATTTTAAATGCCATTGCGATTCAACAAGGAATTTTAGTTGAACGTGCTGAAGATGTATTTTCTTTCTCTCATTTGACGTTACAGGAATATTTAACGGCACAATATATTGTAGACAATTGTCAAATTAACAAATTAAATAACTATCTTACAGATAGAAGATGGTATGAAGTCTTTCAATTAGTAGCAGGTTTGACGCGTGGTGGTGCGGATGAATTATTATTAATGATGGAAGATCAAGCACAAAATTATATTAATAGTTCAAAGTTACAAGGTTTATTAAGATGGGCACAAGAAGTTACTACAGATAATTCAGAAGATTATAATTTAAATGCAAAACGTGCAACAGCATTGTTTCTTGCTATTGCCAGAGATAATATATTAGAACTGGTGACGCTTTTGAGTCCGAAACTATCAAGCATAATGGAAATCACCTGCACTTTAAACTTTGCTCGTGCGGTTAATCTTAATATGGCTCGTATTATTAGTAATACTCGTACTCCTCGTCGTCAAAGTACTACAACTCGCACTTTATCTCATGCTTTTTCTCGTACTGTCGTTGAAGAATTAGATAATTTTCAAATCTTTAAAGATATAGAATTTAAAACTATAGTAGAAAACTTAAAAAAACTTAAAAATCAAGCTCCCAGTCGTTACGAACCTTATAAAGCCCATGTAGGATTTAATAATCGCGTTTCCAATATCTGGTTTCGTTCTTTAAAATTAAATCCTGACTTAGTTAATTTATCAAGTGAAGAATTACAAGCTTTGGATAATTTTATTTATATTAACTCGCTGATGGTACGCTGCAAACAAGCAGCTGTTCGAGTATCTGCTAAAACTTGGTCAGAAATTGAAAATCGGATGTTATTGGTAGAAAGTGAATGAGTTAGGAGTTAGGAGTTAGGAGTTAGGAGTTAGGAGTTAGGAGTTAGGAGTTAGGAGTTAGGAGTTATGAGTTATGAGTTCTAAATTCAACACTGTTCACCGTTCACTACTCACTATTCACTACTCACTATTCACTATTCACTACTCACTATTCACTATTCACTTTTTTCCGTCAAAAATATTCTTTAATAGAATAAAATTAAGTGTTATTTGAGCTACTATGAAGTATAAAAGAATAGACCTATTACAATATATATTTTTATCTTAATAAATTTAAAAAATCGAAAAAAATCATAATTGTAAAATAAATATAGGTAGGGAAATTATTTTGAGATTGTTTCGTGAGAAAAAGAAGGTAATTGATGCGATTTGAATGGACGGATATTTTTGCAGATATTGATCCGAGGTTGCAAAGACTTATACAACGCCGTCGTCATGGATTGACTACTCCACCCACAGCTTCAACCGAGGTGGGAGAAGTTGCAGTAATTGCTAAGGTGAATGATATTGAAGCATGGCTCACGATGAGTGAAGTACGGGAAGGTACTCAGATTGGCACTACG
>JBCCSG010000341.1:0-8072 GCA_039200565.1 Cyanobacteria bacterium P01_D01_bin.50
AAATCCTGGTTCCATTGCAAGTAATCAAGGAAATCGTACTGTAGAAAAACCCATTAACTCAAAACCTCTTGATGAAGGTTCTGGTAATAGTAGTGGAAATTCCACAGTTATAGCGAATAACAGAAATAATTCCAGTATTTTTAACGACGAAAATAATAATTCAGCGATTAACTCAAATCCTGGTTCCATTGCAAGTAATCAAGGAAATCGTACTGTAGAAAAACCCATTAACTCAAAGCCTCTTGATGAAGGTTTTGGTAATAGTAACGGAAATTCCACAGCGATCGCAGATAGAGGGAATACAAACAGTGGGAGTATTTCCGATAAAGATAATCAAGGTTCTCCGGGATTATCCAATCCTGGTTCTATAGGGAATAACACGGAAAATCGTACCGTATCAAAACCAGCACCGAACTCATCACAAGAATCAATAAAAAGTGGAGATAAATGTAATAGTAACATTCGTAACTGTGATTTACCTAAAGCGAGGTCTTATATAAAAAGAAACTTCGACGGTAAAGAACGTACTGTCAGGATTACAGTTACTTACAATCAAAACGGTAGAGTTACTAATGTACAAATAAATCCCTCAACTGGTAACTCAAATTACGACAGGATGATTCGTAGAGACGCTCGTCGATTACGTTTTCCTAAAGGTAAATCTGGAACCCTAAGATTCAATTTCAATATTGTTAAACCAGGTACTCAAAAACAGCGTGAAGCTGTGGAGCGTCAACGTGACAATGAACGTCGTCGTCGAGAAGCTGAAGAAACAAGACGACGAGAGGAAGAAGCTAGGAAAGAAAAAGAAAAGGAAAATCAGCCTCAACCTACTCCTACATCTGCAACTCCAGCCAAACCTAAAAATTGAAGCATGTTGAACCTGCTCCGAAAAACTTATCCAAACTTTATTAAACTATGTTAATAAGTGGCGAAATAATTGGGTTAATTTTGGCACTGGCTCTCCATGAAACTCGCGGCGGTATGCGGGCAGTACTCCATTAATATTTAACTAACCACATCAAATGCGATAGCCATTGCTGCAAGTTTATTAGTATCGACTCCCCGCACCCCTGCTGGTAACTCTACACCTTCGACATTTAAACCACCACGGGTAGCAGCATCTAAGTCTGTAAGTAATTTATCTGTTAAATCCAAAAATTCGTCTTCTGTTGCAGGAAGTGCCGAACGTTTATTAATACCTCTTGAACGTGCTATTTCTTTGAGTGCTTTAAGAGAAGTTCGCAGTGGATTTGTACTGGCAATAATTAAAACTTCAGTCATTCCAAATGGTTTATCGACTGTTAATTTAAATCCATCATCTTGGCTGGGAATTGTTCTCCTCTCACCTGCACTTAATAATGCTGCATCGTCAGGATTACCCCAATTATTCGGAAATATCACGGCCATTTCACCTGCTGCATCAATGACTAAAATACTAATATAAAGTGGTTGAGATTCGAGATTTTCCAATTCAAACGCGACTTGCTTACCGATTGGTAATTTAGGAATACCATTTTCTGTAATTACTGCTGATTTTACAGGTACTGTTTGATTAGCTCCTTTTTTTATACCTCTAACTGGAAAGGTTTTGCCGATCGCGTTTTGAGTACCAGCTATATTCATGGAAGCGGTAACTTTTATTTTTGAAGTATTAGTATTACCCAGCATTTGTTTTACAACTCGCACTGCTAAAAGCGATTTAAATTTCGATGTTAAACGTTTTATTGCTGCTGTAACTGTTTCTCCAGAATTTCCAAAAGAGTTAGGAACTATTTCGTCTAATGTTGGTAAAAATAACCCAAAACTACCCACATCTGGAAGATTCGGTGTGCGACGTTTTTGTAATTCCCTATGTCTTGCTCTCGTCATCGCACCGAAAATGTATTGCACTTCTCGCTCTCTCAAAGGTAAAGCAGATACGCGGTTAATTGATTTTAAAGCTTGTTTTGCTTGGGTAAGAGTATTACCGTCAAGAGTATCATCAAGTCCAATATTTAACTTAATATTTGCGGGAATTCCCCTAATTCTTTCTTGTAAAAGCGTTCCTGGTTTTAATTGTGCAGCTTTAATTAATCTACCTTTACCAACTAAACCTTGACGGGATTCTAATTTTACCAACCCTCTTCCTCCACCGTCGGCAACTGTAAACACCGCATCTTTCTCAAATGCTTGTAGAGATTGAGAATCTATTCCACCCAACCATAATTCTACTTGGTTGCCATTAACTTTAGTAATTACCGCTTCGGCGTAGTTAGTATTAAAAGGAGTAAAGTAAAGTGGTGGTAGTGGTTGCTTGGTATTTAATTCCAACTCTGGGATTTGACTGTAACCTTGGCGATCGGAATATATATTAGTACTGCGGCGAACATCAACTAATACTCTTTTCACAGATACATTTTCAGGTTGCTGCCAAAGATATTGAGTAAATAGATAAGTAAATGCACCTGCTCTAAAGTCATCAAAGGAAGCATCAAGTGCATATTGTTCCCGTTTTGCGGATGCGATCGCAACTCCTTTTGCGATATTTTGACGACGCAATCTGATAAACTCTTCAGGGGAAAGATTAAGTCGTTTCAACCATTGACGTTGATATTCCAACTCCGAAGGACTAATTTGTAGTTTTTTACCAGCACTACGGGAACGAACTACAAAATTCCCCCGTTTAGCACCGCCAGAATGGCAGCTATCTAGTACAACGGTGACATTATCTGTTTTCAATGCATACATCAATAAAAACAGCGTGTGTCCCATAATCTCTTGTACCACACCACCAGCAGAATTATATCCAGAATCGATAGGAATCAGCGTACTATTGTACCCATCAGGGCTATCTTTATCTGGATCTTCAACTCGCCCACCATGCCCGGAAAAGTGAAATACTACCGTATCTCCAGGCTTAGCTTGATTAATTAGATGTTCTTCAAATGCAGTTAGGATACCTTGGCGTGTCGCTTGAGAGTTAGTCAGAGTGCGTATATTTTGAGGATTGAATCCAAAACGATGAATTAATAATTGTTTTTGTAACATCACATCGTTGACACAACCTTGCAGTGGAGAAAGTTCGCCACTATATTCATTAATACCAACTAATAATGCTAATTTATCTCCAGTATTTTGTGCCAGAGCTTTTGCGTATTTATCTCCCTGTTGCATGATATCTAACTGACTGATACCAATAGTTGCCAATGTAGAACCAGCGAATTGCAGAAAATGACGGCGTTTCATAGGATTTTGGGTTTTAGACTATTTGATTATTCATATATCTGGGAGTTTACAGGGGTATGCAAGTTTTGCCGATAAAAATTTTGTAATGATTTAGCGATCGTTGACAAAATATACCAAAAGGGTAGCAATACCCGCTTATGGGTATCGCTACACGAGCAAAGCCCAGCAGGGCTAAAGAAAGGCGCATTTGTGGATTTATTTACCAATCAATTAGTGCATAATCTCCCTTTGCTCAGAGCTAAGAATTAATGACGGTTAAAGAAACTTGAGGAGCTAATCTAGAAAAGTGCTTGGTGAAATTTACTTAGTCATTTAATATGCGCTCATATACTAATGATTATAAAGCGATGATTAATCCATCAATATATTGGACATTAATAAAAATCGATGCTGCGGGAAATCGTCAAACTCAGTCGATTCCTTCAGCACAGAGATTTTTTACTCAGGAATTTGCTATCTTTGATGGCAGTAATCTTTCAAAGCGTGATATTCAGTTGCAGCTCTATGGTTTATATAAAGATATAAATGGGGATGCATCTTTTGATCAGCGTATGAATGCACAACGCTGTCTGCTATGCTTTATTTCTTGGGAAATTGAAAAGGTTTGTTTAAATTTAGAAAGGCAGTTTGGTAGTGCTGGCGGTTTCAGCAGTCGCGATTTACTTCCTTATGTACTAGATGATGACGGTAGGGAGCAAGCGACTAGCTCTTATCAATGCTATTCTTTAGAAATATTGCAAAGTTTTGATATAAATCAAAGTAGTTTGTCATCATGGACAAATAGAAAGGTAAGACAGCATCCTTTTTTAAGTAAATTTTTGTTGGAGTGTGGAGTTTACCTTTTGAGTGATTGGGCAATTCTCAACGATACCCAACCAAAACAGTTAGAGCGTATTTTAAGTGAATTTCATTCGTTAACTGTTACAGAAATTCAACAATATAAATGGTTGTTGTCAAGTTACCATACAGTTTATCGCGCTCAAAGGTTAAAACAACGTCAAGGGTTCCCACTCGTGGGTGCCCCTCAAGTTAGAAAGACAAGTCAATGTCAACCACCAACCACCGAACAATTACAACAAATTAGCGATAAATTAAATAGTCTGAGTAGGGGTAGATATTCTTACGCTACTCACAATTTAATTATAAAGTTGCAACAATTAGCCCAGGCTCTGCGAGAATATAGAATTCATGTTAGAGGTGGCTCTTTAGCTACAGAATCGATAGATAGGAATGATGGCAATATGAGAAGCGTCGGCGATCGCTTCTATGGCAATTTCGATCTAGTTTCTACAAATATTACCGATGATCGAGAAGAAAATCAAACCAGCGAGTTTTTAAAGTTATATCGTCCCCAGTTTCTAGAATGTTTGGATAATGCCTTAGCTACCGTTACGCAATCGCGGGTAAATAAAATGCAACGAAAAGATATTACTAAAGCGAACAAGTTTCTGACAGCATTAAAATTCTTTCACTGTCAAGGATTATCGATGACGGAAATAGCCAAGCGTATAGAAATGAAAGCACAGTTTCAAGTAACTCGTTTGTTAAAGTTGAAAGAGTTTCGTGCTGATGTCACCCACGAGCTTTTGCTAATGTTAAAAGTTCGGGTTTTGGAATTAGCGCAGAATTATTCTTCTTTAGAAAGTTTACAAGCTTTAGAATCACAAATTACTCTTGCTTTAAGAGAACAAGTAAATGATTTGATTGCGGAAGCGGAAATAGAAGCGGCTGGAGCCAGAAGTAATTCAAATAGGAGTAGATTTGCTAATCGATTATGTCAATATTTGGATTCTAGGGAGTAAGGAATGGGGAATGGTGGGAGAATTTAGTATAAAAGAGATTGAAGAAATACAAACAATAATCAATATTTATTAATTTGCGAATCAACAGCAGTTGCTAAAATGACTAACTTATCAACAGAAATATTACCAATGACACTAGAATTTGAACAATTACCACCAGAAGCAATTCCTCTATCGCCGTTACAAATTAATCTAGCGATAGAACTTAGCAGCCAAGTTACAGATGAATCTAAACAATGGCAAACTTATTTGAATGCTTTAAGTTTATCGGCTTTTGAAAACTGGTTGGAATCAAGGGGTAATTCTTATCATATAAATCGGGAAGAATGTACGATTTTTCAACCTGCTTTGGCAAATTTAATTCCTGCTGTTGCTAATTTAAAAGTAGGTGATTTTAAAGTTTGTCTAATTACTCCTGGGAGTTTCATTGACGAACAAGTTACTATACCTAGAATCGTCGTAGATTTACCAGAATATATTCCTCATTTTTATATTTTAGTAGAAGTTTTGGAAGAGGAAGAAAAAGCTGTTATTCAAGGGTTTTTATCTTATAAAGAATTATCCGCAAGACAGCAAAGCGTTAATTTAGAGCCAGAATCAGATTGGACATACGAACTACCTTTAACTTGGTTTTGCAACGAAGCTGATAGATTATTATTATATTTACGTTGCTTAGAACCATCAGCTATCCCTTTACCTGCAATACCTACAAACCGCGCTCAAACTTTAGAATTAGCGAAAAACGAACTGATAGAAATATTACCTCAAATAAAGACAAAAGAAATTTGGGAAATCTTGTCATGGAATAGTGCGATCGCCGTATTAACTTGTCGGGAATTAATCGATTGGATATACAATTTACAGACTTTAGAAATATCCACAACTTCTTTACAACAACACCTATCAGATATATTTAAATTAATTACTCAGCCAGCAATTAACGTCGGACGTTGGTTATGGAATGAATTGGATGATTTAGCCCAAGGTACTTGGAATTTATTACCGAATATTGCACCACAACCAGTAATGCGAAGTCCTGTAGAAGAATTTACAGTAATTAGCTCGCAACTACAACAAAAAGGCTTAGAAATTCCCGTACAAGCTAGAGGTGCTTATCAAAATTTATCCTTAGCTGGAGTTCCTTTACGTTTATATGCTGCAACTTGGCATTTGCTATCAGAATCGGAACCCAATTCATGGACTTTATTATTAATATTAGGTACTCCAGCATTAGAAAATTTACCACATAATTTAAAATTAAGAGTTAGCGATCAAACTGGAATTTTGGTAGAACAAGAAGTTAATCCAGAATTGGGAAATACTTATTTATTTACGAGAGTTGTTGGTAACTTTGATGAAAAGTTTTTAGTGACTATTAGTTTGGGGGATGGTGTTGAGATGACATTGCCGAGTTTTGCGTTTGATATGAGTCGATAACCTCACCCCTAGCCCCTTTCGTTGTTAATGAGAGGGGAACAATATTGTAGGGTGTGTTACGGCTACGAAATGTTAACTGAATAAACAGGTATGATATCGTTTTGCCGTAACGCACCATCGATAATACACCATCGTAATTTTTATAAATCAACATTACCTGCTTGAAATATCTGATTAGCGGTTAAATTTAATTCAGGAAAAGTAGGAGAAATAATACGTTCATCATCTCGGAACTGATTAAGCTGATATTCGTTATCAACTAACTGATAAATTGAAATAGTCGGCTGTTTTGGATTGCCTATAAACTTTCGTCCACCCAATCCTAAATAATCGATAATCCAATATTCAGGAATACCAATTTCCTCGTATTCTCCAAGCTTTCTGTAATAATCATCACGCCAATTAGTACTTACAACTTCTATTACCAAAGGAATTGATGCTCCTAACTCAACCGTAGAATATTTTTTCCAAAGAGGTTCTAAAGTTAAATTAGAACGATTTAAAAGTAACACATCAGGTGAATAGGAAGACTCGCTACTAGAGGATTTAACTAAAGCTTGTTTGGGGATAAAATAAGGTAAGTTTAATCGTTTAACTTCCACAGCTATTTCAAGAGCTGAAAAACCAATAACCTCTTCATGTCCCCCTATTGGTTGCGACATCTCAACTATTGCTCCATTATGCAGTTCATAACTTCCGTTTTCTGGCTTCCACTCTACAAATTCTTCAACCGTTAACAGCTTTTCTGCGATTTGTGTCATCAGGTTTTTGATTCTTATTGAAATGATATTACAGTTATTAAGTTTATTTTGGCAAAATTTTAGATATAGCGGTTTTCGGTTAAATTCAATACACGAAGGAACCTCACCCCTAGCCCCTCTCCTTGTTAATGAGAGGGGGATAATTGTAGGGTGTATTACGGCTAGGAAATGTTAACTGAATAAACAGGTATGATATGGTTTTGCCGTAACGCACCATCGGTAACCTCACCCCTAGCCCCTCTCCTTGTTAATGAGAGGGGAACAATATTGTAGGGTGTGTTACGGCTAGGAAATGTTAACAAAATAAACAGGTATGATATTGTTTTGCCGTAACGCACCATCGGTAATATTGAGCTCAGACAGTGCAACTACGAACTCAAAAACTGCATAATCCCCAAACTCCCAGATATATACATAAACGTAACGCCGTAATCTTTCTTTGTTTCAGTACAACTACTAGCGTTATATGTAACTTATTAATATCTTTTGGGAGTTAGTTTTATGTACTATCGCTTAAAATTAATTGCTTTGATGTCGGTTACTGCAATATTTTCACTGAGTCTTCCGGTATATGGGGAAACTTCGTCACGTATATTAAATCAAAATCATTCCTCACTGGCTCAAAATTCCACAGCAGAAGCAGATAAGCTATTTGAGGAAGGGGTGAAGTTATATCGTCAGGGAGAATATTTCAAAGCTTTGGAGGTTTATCAGCGAGTATTGAAATTAAGGCGATCGCACAATGATAAAGTCGGTATTGCTCAAGCTTTGAATAAGTTGGGTGAGGTTTATTATTGGATGAGTAAAGGTGACAAAGCTTTGGAAGTTTTGCAGGAAGCTTTAG
>JBCCSG010000342.1:0-8058 GCA_039200565.1 Cyanobacteria bacterium P01_D01_bin.50
AATGGGTAATGGGTAATGGGTAATGGGTAATGGGTAATGGGTAATGGGTAATGGGTAATGGGTAATGGGTAATGGGTAATGGGTAATGGGTAATGGGTAATGGGTAATGGGTAATGGGTAATGGGTAATGGGTAATAGATAATAAGGAATTATAATCTTAATCAAATAGAAATATCAATTTACCTTCCTAGTAACCTTTTCATTATATAAAAAGAAATATTATGGGGGTTTAGATGCAGTAAAGGCGAAACTTCAGAAAAGTTATAATCGCAAAACCTGCCCTACACATTGGAGATAGCAAATAAATGCTTCGCCATTTTTTCAGCAAAACCCCCATAGCTTGGCGACAATTAATGAAAGATAAAATTCGTCTGGGAATTGCTGTAGCTGGTATTGCTTTTGCAAATATTCTCATTTTTGCCCAAATGGGATTTGAAGCTTCATTATTTAGTAGTTCAACTGCACCACACAAAATCTTGAATGCCGATTTAGTCATAGTTAATCGTCATTTTGAATCTTTGTATTCAGTCAAAACCTTTTCGAGGCGAAGGTTACATCAAGCTTTAGGATTTAAAGGAGTAGAGTCGGTTAGTCCTTTATACATCGGTTTAGGAAGTTGGAAAAATCCACAAACCCTCCACACGCAAACTATTTTAGTTTTTGGTACCGATCCACGCACCATAGCATTTAAGTTACCCCAAATTAATCAAAATATTTATCAACTGCAAAAGCCAGATACGGTATTATTTGACCAAACATCATTACCAGCATTTGGTCCTATAGCTACTTTATTTAAACAACAATCAATTGTAGAAACCGAACTCAATGGTATCAAAGTTCGAGTTGGTGGTTTATTTAGTCTGGGTACATCCTTTGCAGCATATGGCAATTTAATTACCAGCGATACAACATTTTTAAATTTATTTCCTAATACTTTTATTTCTGAAATTCAACTTGGCTTAGTAAAACTAAAAAGTAATGCCGATATCAAGCAAGTTAGCGAAAATTTAGAAACTGGTTTACCAAACGACGTAATGATTTTCACTGCCTCTACTTTTGAAGATGCAGAAAAAGCCTATTGGGCAAAAGCTACACCCATTGGTTTTATATTTGGCTTAGGTGTAATTGTTTCCTTTATTGTCGGTATTATGGTGGTGTATCAAATTATGTATTCCGATGTCGTCAACCATTTACCACAATACGCCACCCTCAAAGCCATGGGATATCGCGATCGCTATTTAATCGGAGTGTTGGTACAAGAATCATTAATATTAGCTGTACTAGGTTATATACCAGGTTTTGCACTGTCTTTAGGACTCTATAAACTTGCAGCTAATTCCACCATGTTACCTATTTTTATGACTCCTCAAAGAAGTATTGCAGTATTCTTGTTAACAGTCATAATGTGTTTGATTTCCGGTACAACAGCAATCAGAAAGTTACAATCTGCCGATCCTGCTGATATATTTTAAATCTGATGTCGCATAAAGTATTGTAAAAAGCACTCTATTAGTCTAAGTTTGCTTTGTTGAGGAGTATCAAAAACTTATGGCAATTACAAATCTACTCACAGCCGGTGGGATAGTAATTATACCGCTGCTGTTTTTTTCGGTATTAGTAGGAGCGTTAATTATCGAACGCATTCAGTTTTGGGTGAAGATAAATAGCCGTCAAAAGCGCGTCGTACAAGAAATACTCAAACTTTATCGTCGGGATAACATCGTTGGCGCTTTAGACAAACTCAAGCAAAATACCGATTTACCAATTGCCCGGATATTTTTAGCAGCTTTAGAATTAGAAGAAGCAAACCCAGAAGAATTTCGCCTCGCATTAGAAAGCGAAGCACAAGCCGAGATACCTTTGCTCAAACGCTTTCAAAATATTTTTGATACAGTTATTTCTCTTTCACCCTTACTCGGGCTTTTAGGAACAGTTTTAGGATTAATTACTTCTTTCGCTTCACTCAACATCGGCAACCTCGGAGGCACTCAAACAACCAACGTTACAGGTGGAATTAGTGAAGCATTAGTTTCTACAGCCGCAGGATTAATAGTTGCTATTTTTACATTATTATTCGCAAACACATTCCGGGGATTATACCAGCGACAAATCGCATTAATTCAAGAATATGGCGGACAATTAGAATTACTTTACCGTCGTCATTACGAACGTGGAAACAATTAAAAAGTAAAAGGTAACAGGTTTAAAATCTCTATGCTAAATGCTAATAGTTGTGATAAATAACTCCTCACTCCTAACTTATAAATTTTTATCCCCAATTATTTATTAAATTATGAAACTACCAGAAGAACCAGATATACCAGCACAAATTAATATTGTACCGATGATTGATGTAATATTCGCCATTTTGACGTTTTTTATCATGTCGTCATTATTTTTAACAAAATTAGAAGGATTACCAGTAAATTTACCCAAGGCATCTTCTGGACAACAGCAACAAGCAACCGAACCAATCGCCGTCACAATAGACGAATTAGGTACAATTAGTTTGAATAGACAATCTATTACCCTTGATAATTTAGAAACAAAAATCACAAATTTAGTGGGAGCAAATCAAGAACGTTTGGTAATAGTTAATGCAGATGAAAAAGTTAATCACGGGAAAGTCGTAGCCGTCATGGATCGATTACGAGCAATACCCGGAGTCAGATTAGCGATCGCTACTCAGAAGCCATCTTGAATTCCCTTTTAATTTATATTTATAGGCAATTGGGAAAATCAGTCAAGGGTGCCCGTTAAGAGCAAAAAATCTGTTGTGAAAATTGGACAAATGTAAAAGATAGTAATTTCTTAAGGGAGGATACAAAAATGACTATTTGGGTAAATGAGCAAATAGATCCGTCTGGGTTAATTTATGCTTGTATTGCCTGCTGTAACGAATCTCAAGCAAAAGACTGCCATGAGTCTTTCAAAAAGAACTTAAGCAAAGTACAGTTGGCAGCCGGTTGGATTGCGCGAATTAGAACCGTAGAATCTTGGGATGAAGTTCCTGTTAATTCTTTGAAACTAAATTAATAGATAATCAACCAACTGAGATAGGGTAGCCCAAGCCAATGAGCAATTATCAATTTTTTATTCTTCATTGATAATTGTTCATTGAGAATATGCCTGCCTCTAAAAAATATGGCAAAACAGGCGAGCAAGTCATAATTAATGATGATATTATACCGAATTATAGTTACTATTTATAATAAGGAATAAAATTTGGAAAAACCCCATCCAAATAGTGAACTATCCCAAAATTTTCTCTCCCAAACAAGACTACACAATCAACTTAGTTAGTCAAAGGGGAAAAGAAATTCAAATTTCAATTCATTCCCCTACTCGGTATATCTGTGATAACAGCGAACGGATATTACCAGATTGGAAAAATAATTTAGAAATGTCGGTGGCGATCGTTTTACAACAATCTCAATTTCCACTTGCAGAAAGTTCCCCCAGAATAGAAAAGGAAAAACAACACTTGCGAGCAAAATTTATGAGGTTTGCTTGTGATGTAGCATTTAATTTACGAGATCAAAACTATCTTACAGACTTGATAGATCCTCGCAACGGCTATCCATTGCTATCTCGCCCCGGGCAAATTCCCCATGACGATACCGCAGTTGTCAAAGCCATACTCAAATACCCAATGATTTGCAACAAATGCCGCGTATTAATTCATCCTAAATGGGGTACGGCTGTTTATCCAAGTATCATAATTTCGGCAGCTCCCCAAATCATTATCGCTTACGCAATCAAAAGTATCGCCATCTTACACGGTTGGGAAGAAATCAGTTAACAATTATCAATTATCAATTATCAATGATCAATTATCAACGATCGACCATCGATTGGGTATTGCTAATTAGTAACCGGTATTACGCACTCATAACTCCTAACTCCTAACTCCTCTCATCTCCCCATCTTTAAAACTAACCCTTCTTCGGCTCCCTTAGTGGCTTAGAATCTATAGGACCAAGTATTCTATTAAGGGCACGTAATTGTTCTGCAGTTCCCATGCCGATCATTACATCCCCAGACATTAAAATAGTATCAGCCGTCGGACCACCAATAAGTTCTCCACTCGCGCGACGAATGGCAAGAACTAATGCTCCAGTTTGCCCTCGTAATCTTGCTTCTCCTAAACTTTGACCGACAAAAGGACAAGATCTATAGTCAATTAAAACTTCTTCCATGTATAATTCGCGGTCTGTTCCTGATATAATACCATCTACAAAGTCCATTACCTGGGGTCTCAAAGCAGCAGCAGCCATTCTTCTACCACCAGTGATGTAAGGTGAAATTACTGCATCTGCACCCCCTCGCTGAAGTTTTTGTAAAGCCTCTTCCGTGCTGGCGCGAGCGATCGCACGAATTCCTGGATTCAGTGTTTTTGCTGACAGTACTATATATAAATTTTCTGCATCTGATGGTAATGCGGCGACAATACAAGTAGCTCTGTCTACTCCTACGAGCATCAGCGTTTCATCTAAAGTCGCATCACCTTGATATATAGTGTATCCTTCTTCCTGAGCTTTTCTTACAGTTTCAAGTTCCGAATCAATAATTACGAAAGTTACACCTTCTGCCTGAAATTCCTGGGCAATTTGGCGACCTGTGCGACTAAATCCACAAATAATATAATGTTTAGATAATGATTCCATTGTCCGCCGCTGTTGTCTGAGTCGAATTCCTTCTTGAAAATATCCTTGGATTACAGCTTCTGTAAATCGATTGACAATATAACCAATAGTAATTATGCCCATTAAGATTAAGGCAATGGTAAATAATCTTCCTCGACTGCCTAAAGGTTGAGTTTCTCCATAGCCAACGGTTGATAAAGTAATGAACGTCATATAAGTTGCATCTTCCCACGTCCATTTTTCAACAAATCTGTACCATAAAGTACCACTCAGCAACACGCCGCATAGGGAAAGTGTTCCAACCATTAGCTCTTTTTGGATGCGACGATATTTTTGTTCTAGTAAGGAGTACAAAGGTTTTTTCATCGCTTTCCAATTTTACAGACTGTTGGCGATTATAAATAAAATCACAAATTATATTCGCGACACACGCGAAGGCTAAATGACTAAGTTTTGGAATGATATCAAGTCGGGCTAATTACTTACTATATAAGCCAGAGCTATCGTAATTACTCCTTACTCCTTACCTAACTTTTACATAAATAACTGTAGGGTGTGTGATGCTTCAAGGGAAACTGTACAGTCAAAAACCTTGCTTGTAACATCACGCACCAAACTCTCTCGGGATGACAATATCTTTAGTCTGCTAACCTTGGCGTACTCTTGGTAGAGTACTAAATCAATTGTTGAATTATTTCCCAAAAATAGTAAATCACACTACAATGTAATTCTTGCATTTGTTTGTTTTTGCTGTCTTGGTAAAAGGATAATGGTATCGTTCCGCCTACTTCCGTTCACATGCCTTGAAAAATGCAACGTCGTTTAAATAAACCAATTTTCAGGAGTTAAGCCGTGAGCATTGAGACTCTTGTTCCACAAGTCAATCAGTCATCTACCCCTTTTAATAAAGAAAGCTTTGATGAAGTTGTAATGTCCACTTACGGACGCTTTCCCATAGCTTTAGGAAAAGGTGCTGGTTGTGTCTTGTGGGATACTGATGGAAAGGAATATCTCGACTTTGTTGCAGGAATTGCTACCTGTACTTTGGGACACGCCCATCCCGCATTGATAGAAGCGGTGACGCAACAAATTCAGAAAATACACCACGTTTCAAATTTATACTATATTCCCGAACAGGGAGAACTAGCGCGTTGGATAGTTAATAATTCCTGTGCCGATAGAGCATTCTTTTGTAATTCTGGTGCCGAAGCAAACGAAGCCGCAATTAAATTAGCCCGAAAATACGCCCATACAGTTTTAAATATCGAGAAACCAATTGTTTTAACAGCAAATGCCAGTTTTCACGGACGTACTTTAGCCACCATTACCGCCACCGGACAACCGAAGTATCAAAAAAACTTTAATCCCTTGATGCCGGGATTTGATTACGTACCCTATAACGATATTGATGCCGTTGAAGCAGCAATTAGCGAGTTAGATGAAGGTGACTATGCTGTAGCTGCAATCTTGTTAGAACCCTTACAAGGAGAAGGCGGCGTTCGTCCTGGAGATGTAAAATATTTCCAAAAGCTGCGTTCGATCTGCGACAAAACTGGTATCTTACTAATTTTTGACGAAGTTCAAGTCGGAATGGGACGTACTGGTAAATTGTGGGGTTACGAACACCTTGGAGTCGAACCAGATATTTTCACCAGTGCCAAAGGTTTAGGTGGCGGGATTCCCATTGGTGCAATGATGGCGAAGAAATCCTGCGATGTATTTCAACCAGGAGAACATGCCAGCACCTTTGGCGGTAATCCATTTGCCTGTGCAGTAGCCCTCGCCGTCTGCCATACTTTGGAGAAAGAGAACATTTTACAAAACGTACATCATAGAGGCGAACAACTGCGTTCCGGTTTACAAGCGATCGCCGCAAAGTATGACCATTATATAGCCGAAATACGGGGTTGGGGTTTGATAGACGGAATGGAACTGCGAGCAGGTGTTGAATTAAGTGCTATTGATGTAGTAAAAGCTGCGATCGATGAGGGCTTAATGTTAGTCCCAGCAGGAGCTAAAGTTGTTCGTTTTGTTCCACCGTTAATTGTTACGGAAGCACAAATCGATACAGCTTTGCACATTCTCGATCAAGTGATGTCAACATTTAACAATTAAAATATAGTTCTGCATCTTACAGTTCAACTTTAAGATGCAGAAATTTAAAAGGCAAATCCTTTAGATCGCTAAACCTAAAATATCAATGATAATTTAAGTATTACTACGAATATCTTTCATTAATAGTTTCCCACCTAGAACTACTTTTTTTCGGTCCTAATACTGATGCCAAAAGGTTTATATAGAAGCAACACAGCCGTCTTATTTATGCTATGGTATATCAAGAAGATTGAGTTCGGTTGGTCAGTTTGTTTGATTATGTGTTACAGACTTCTCCGGATGTAAATCTCCTCACACTGTTAATTCTGGAGACGTTGTATGTCGATTTATGTGGGAAACCTTTCCTATGAGATCAAAAAAGGTGACCTAGAGAAAGTATTTTTAGAGTATGGAAGTGTTAAAAGCATTTATTTACCACATGACCGAGAAGCAAATCGTATCAGAGGATTTGCATTTGTTGAAATGGAAACGGATGCAGAAGAAGCTACAGCAATAGAATCTCTTGATGGTGCTGAATGGATGGGTAGGAGTCTAAAGGTTAATAAAGCCAAGCCCAAACCCGAAAAAGGAGCTTCCAGTGGTGGTAGATGGTAAGTAAATATTAACTCAGGATACAGTAGAGAATACTAAACCCAATTATATAATTATTTAACTTTTGAGTATGAAGGGCATACAATAAGTTTGCCCTTTTTTGTTCGCAATTAATGCTACTGTTGACATTCAAGCATTTATTGCGCTATTACATAGCGTTACTTTAGATAGGAGAAAGAATGACCCAAATAGTTGTAGGCGAAAATGAAGGAATTGAATCAGCATTGCGTAGATTTAAGCGTGAAGTTTCTAAAGCTGGGATCATGCCGGATATAAAGAAGCACCGCCATTTTGAAACACCTCTACAAAAATACAAGCGTAAAGCAATTGCTAGATCTAAGCAGCGCAAGAGACGGTTTAAATACTAAAGGCAATCTTGCGATTCAAATTTGTTGTTTAAAATTTTCTTGATTCCTCCAGGAAAATAAATCGACAAAAAACATTTTGGCGGATCTAAGCTTCCCATAAGATTTTTTGATTCTAAAAAAATTCTTATGGGTGCCCGTCAATCATCAGTTACCAATCATTTTATTGACAATTGCCCCTTGTTTATTGATATTCGTTTTTCCTTCTCTAAGCAGGTTGTAATTAGTTAATATTGATTTTACCCCTAAAAAGTCCCATTTGCACGGGAAATAGAGTAAAACGGAATAGCAGGTAACGTTATTTCAGAATATAGGATAGGCAAGGTGAATTGAACCGAGAT
>JBCCSG010000343.1:0-8031 GCA_039200565.1 Cyanobacteria bacterium P01_D01_bin.50
ATCTGGCGACAACTTTACTCACTGAGTCGATTCCTACCCCTTTCGGAATAGAGTACAATCTCGACGAGGTATTAGATGCAATTACCATAGATATCGATGTTCAATCTGGTTCATCTGGAATTGAGACACCCCGTAGTAGTAGAATTACTCAAACTGTAGAAAGATTAGAAACATTACCAAAAACAATATTTGGTAGTTCTGAAGCTGACTATTTTGATACAGCGACACCTGGTGAAGAAAAATTTGTGGGAAACAATCAAATTCTCTTTACTGGTGGTGGTAATGATACTGTAGATATTACCTTTGCCCCTGGAGGGGAATTAAGTCGCGTAGATTTAGGTAGCGGTGACGATATTTTGTTTGGAGCAAGTAATCATCGCATTATTGCTGGTGGTGGTAATGATATCCTATTTCTGGGTTCCGGGGAAGGTAACAATATTGTCACTGGAGGAGGTGCTAGCGATCAATTTTGGTTAGTTACAGATACCCTTGATTTACCTACCTTAGAGAATAGAATTACCGACTTTGTAATAACAGAAGATGTAATTGGTTTTGCCAATACAAATCTAGGATTTGACGACTTAAATTTGATTCAAGATGGTAACAATACTATTATCAATGCTTTAGGTCAAAATTTAGCAATACTTTTAGATACTCAAGCAACCGATTTAAGTGCAAGTGATTTCGCTTTTGCTTAATATGAAAATATAAAGTTAGTAGTTAGTAGGTTGGGTTAGACAGGAAAACTCATTTCATTTGTAACGAAAAACTTAATTGATCGTGTCGTAACCCAACATTATAATTGTAGATGAATATAATGTTGGGTTACGGTTCAAATTGAATTTATTTGTTTGTTCGTAACCAAATTTTTGTGAACCTAACCCAACCTACAATTACTAACTACTACTTACATTTTCTTCAAGCCAAGCAAGTACATCTGAGACATTTGTAAAACTCAAAAATTCTTCTCCCAACATTTCCAATTCCTCGGTAGATAATAACCGAATACGTTCAATTATTGAAGAATCAATTTCACCAAAACGTCGATTTAACATTCGATTCAAAAAGCGAAAAGCTTCCTTTTGCTCTCCCTTCTGTAAAATATCTTGATAAATTACTGACTCCTGCATAATATCCTCGCTCAATAACTGACGAATCAAACTTTTATCAAACCGCAAACCAGCTAAAATCTCAGTATAAGCAGCGGTATTCTTCCTTATCTCCCTATCTGAAATTTTAACGACTTCCCCAGCAACTTGCGATAATAAAGTTTGTGGGGAATCAGTTTGACACAAAGGTGCTAACGGTAATAATGCTAAGTTACTCAGAAATAAGCTCGAATCTTGCTCCCACATGCGTACCGCTCGATAGCGGTGTGTAGTCGTATCATCTACATATTCTTCGGTAAAAGCAATTTCATCATTAGTTTGTTGCAAAAATACAACCACTTGTGTAACCGGGCACTTATACTGACGTTTCAACCTCACGGAATAATCCAGCATTCGGAAAGAAATCCCAGGATTAGACTGGGTTAAAGTTTGAAATTCAAGATGTAAAATTCTATTGGCAGTTTGTATAAAAGTAATTGAATCAGCACGAATTGGTTCTAAACTTAATTCAGTTTTCAACACCTTCACATTTGTCGATTCAGATCCAATTAACCACCGTACAAAATCTGCTGGATATTTCTCTGCTAGCAGCTTACAAACATTATCAAAACTCATGAAATTAAAGCAAGTTGGGAAAATCTAACTCAGAGGTTATTCTACCTACAAAAAGTCCTATATTTTTAAATTTAGAGCTTCTTAAAGTATCTGGCAATCGGTAACAGTCTGAAACCAACTTTTTCATAGGTGTGACGTGCTGCTTCATGCCCTGGATCTCCTCCAGTTTCCACCATAGCAACAGACATTCCAGAATCTTTCATCCTATCGAGAGCAAATTCACTCAGAGCACTACCAATACCACTACCTTGAAAATCTGGTTCTACAGCTAGCATATAGATTTCCCCCATGCTGCTTTCTAAATCTAGTTTTACAGCTACAAAACCTGCGACTGTTCCCCCGTTAATTGCAACCCATACATTTATATCCTCACTATTACAGACATCCTCGACAGCTTTTTTTTTGATCTACCTGCCAATCGGGATAAAAATGCTGGTATACTTCTATATCCATCACTTTCTCAATCGAATCAAATACCGGGTTCCATGCTCTAAGTGAAAGACGAACGATCGCATCAAGTTGATGAGGTTGGTAGGGTTGAATTTGGATTTCCATATGTACTTCAGTTAATGCAGAAGGCTCCTGGGAGAGAAAGCCAAAATTATATTATATATATTTTGAAATTTAATATGTAAAATCCTATTTAAGTAAGTCGGTAGAAATAAACCCAACTATATTACAGAATGTAAACTTACTCCAAAACCTTGTTACTACTCACCCCATCACTATTCACTACTTACTTCCCCCAATTACTATTTTCAACGCCAACCTACTTAACTCCTATAAAAAGTTTTTTAACTTTTGACTTCCCCGAATCGGTATTAGTATTCTGCCAAGTGAACGAAAGTGGGGTTAATGCTAAGTTTTTTTCTACCCCTACCTCCCTTCACTCAGCAATGTTGCGGTGAATATTTTTACAGAGACTGCTAAGTAACGCTACCTATAGGAGTTGAGATATTTGAGGTTCCCGGCGCACTCACCGATCCAGACAGAGAAGAAGAATGTTGCACCTGCTTTTGTTCCTGTTGCAGTTCTTGCTTGGCGTGTTCTTCGGCTAACTCCATAATAGCTTGCACATCTTCTTGGATAAACTTTTCAACCCGCAAAGCAAAGTTAGAGTAAGCTGAGGAATGGTTGGGAAAATCTTTATAAGAGCCAGTCAATTGGAAGAATTTCCACGCCTCGCTTTTTAAAGACTCGGCTGTTTTCCGGTATAGAGCCTGTTTTTCACTAAAACCGAAATACTCCTCGACAGAGGCGCTGATAGCCACCATCTGGCTGAGTCCAAAGGTTACCCAGCCTATATAATGTCCGAATGTATTGTCATTGAAGTTCAGACTTACAAAGGCTGGAACCAATACACCACCAATAATAGTCATCAGGCGCAGACGACTTGACCATATTTTTGTCGATTTAGCTCTGGCTTCCAGCCACAAGAACTGATCCAGCCACCGGGATTTCATAAATTGCTTTTGTAAATCATCGAGATTGAGCGTATTAATTAGCTCTGTGAATTCTTTTTTTAAGTATTCTTGAGAAGAATTTTTTTTTGCCATGAAAAAGCCTCGTTTTAATCGTTTGAATGGTTCTAAAGAGTGCTTTAGATTTTGTCTAAATTCTGGTTTTTTTTTGAACAATTATTCACTATTTTTCAAATTATTATGGGCTATGCCAAGACGGAAGGCTATTTGATTTAGAAATGACTCCGCATTACAACGATTGCAGATATTTATCTAGAAATAGCCTCAATTTTACTATTTGTCAATTAATTTTTATACAAAAAAAAATGCGATTACCCTGTCAACCCAATTAAGTAAAAATCATAAAATTAGATACTTTCAACCTAGATTTAGACTCCACAAATTATAGTTCTCAATTAATATTTTATATAGTTTTTGATAAAGTAAATATTTATATAACCAAAGATTTTTTTTTAAGTAAAATTACTAATACATTGAGTAAATAGCTTGATTTAATATGTATATTACATGGCTGATATCTAAATCTCTATGAATATTGTCCAGTTTATGTAGGAATTCTTCACAGATTTTTGAAAAACACCTAGTAGTCCTTCCTGACAATTTTTTGATCGAAACTGCTAAAATATCGAATTTCACCTTCTCCAATAATTTCGGGTTACACAAATCACCCGAGTAATACATTCAAATGGAAAAACCCTTTAAGATTGCCACTTCCAACGGATTAACTGCACCAGCCATTCGAGTTGAGTTCCCAAAGGACTTATCTAATGGTATGGAAAAACTAGGTTTTCACGATCCGCACCCCATCCTAGTAATTTTGGGTGGTGCTGGTAAGATGAGCGAAACCGATTTAAACCGTCTGCGATCGCTATTCGTCAATGTGCTCGCTCCTCTGGTTGAAGAATTAGGTGCATCTGTTGTCGATGGTGGAACCGATTTTGGTGTGATGCAGATGATTGGCCAAGCTCGTGCCGAGATATCAGCGACATTTTCTTTGATTGGTGTAACCCCAGTTGGAAAGGTAAATATTCCCACACAAATCCCTCCAGAAGAAGTTGCAGCATTGGAGCCGCATCACAGTCATTTTGTGCTGATTCCTGGCTCTGAGTGGGGTGATGAATCGCCTTGGTTGGCTGATGTTGCAACTGTACTGGCCAAGGGAGCGCCATCCGTTGCAGTGTTAATCAATGGTGGGGAAATTTCTAAGAAGGATGTGTCAGAGAGTCTAAGAGCTAATCGACCAGTGCTTGCTGTTGCTGGGAGTGGACGATTAGCTGATACATTAACAGCCACATTACATGGGGAAAATACTGATGAATGGGCCAGGCAATTAGTTGCTTCTGGGTTAGTCCAAGCAATGGATTTCAAAGAGAGTTTTGATAAGCTGACTCAGTTGATTAAATCACATTTGAGTTAAAAAGGAACGGAGAACATCTGAAACTCTTGTATTACGAACATCTTTATCCGTAGAACTGGTTTCCATTCCCTATTCCCTATTCCCTATTTTTGTAAGTTATCTAAAAACCAAAAGGAGTTTGATATGTCTATCTACGATAAAGCGAATAAGAAAAATGGACCCTATAAACTTCTAGCTCTTGATGGTGGTGGCATCCGAGGGATGATTACTCTTGAGGTGTTGGCTAAAATAGAAGCCACCTTGCGGGAAAGCTTTGCTGACAAGAATTTAGTCTTAGCCGATTACTTTGATTATGTTGCAGGTACCAGTACCGGTGCAATCATTGCAACTTGTATTTCCATGGGTATGCCTGTAGCAGAAATTCAAGACTTTTATGAGAACAGTGGCAAGGAGATGTTTGATAATGCATTTATCCTCACCCAATTCCGCCGCTACAAGTACGGAGAAGAAAATCTCTCAGTTCAACTCAAGGATGCATTTGGAAAGGATACGACCTTCGGTAGCAAGGATTTGAAAACCCTGTTGATGCTGGTAATGCGTAATGCTAGCACAGACTCCCCTTGGCCGCTTTCCAATAACCCCTATGCCAAATTCAACGATCCAGAAAAACCAGATTCTAACTTGAATCTTCCTCTGTGGCAGCTTGTCCGAGCTAGTACAGCCGCTCCAACCTTCTTTCCACCAGAGCAAGTTCAGTTGGGTGACCAGAAATTCATCTTTGTTGATGGTGCTATAAGTCCCTATAATAATCCAGCTTTCCAACTCTTCCTCATGGCAACTGCCGAACCTTACAATCTAAAGTGGCCCACAGGTGAGGATAATATGCTTTTGGTATCGGTTGGTACTGGCACAACCCCTAACATCAATCCAGATCTTGATACTTTCAAAATGGACAAAATTTACAATGCCAAGAGTATTCCTGCCGCACTCATGCTTGCTACCCAAAGGGAACAGGATTTTCTGTGTCGTATTTTTGGTAAGTGTTTATCAGGGGATGCAATTAATAGTGAGGTTGGTGACCTGATAGGAAATAACATACCTTTAGAATCAAAGCTGTTCACCTACTTGCGCTACGATGTTGAACTGACGAAGAAGGGATTGGACAAGTTAGGCTTGAAAGATAAAGTCAATCCGGAGGATGTCGAAAAAATGGATTCAGTCGAACATATGGGTGAATTAAAACTCATAGGACAAGAACTCGCCAAAAAAGTAAAACCGGAACACTTTGAGAATTTTGTCCAGTCGCCAGCTTCTCTAACTACAGTAGCCTAATTGCCAAGGAATCAGGACTTACGCAATTCTCAAAAGATGCTGGTTGGTAACCTACAGTGATTGTCTTATTTTTTACGTTAAAAATCAATCAATGTACAAGCACTCTAGGATCTGACTACAGTAGCTTAATTGTCAAGGAATTTAATATAACCAGGATTAGCAGCAAATGACACAACTTTTCGATGCTTTCATCTCCTATGGACGACCAGACAGTCTAGAGTTTGCGACAAAACTTCAAGCTGATTTGAACCAACAAGGTTTTAAAATTTGGTTTGACTTCAATGATATTCCTAAGGGGGTAGATTTCCAGAATCAAATTAATGATGGTATCGAAAAGTCTAGTCATTTCCTGTTTATCATTAGTCCCCATTCAGTACATTCGGATTATTGTCGCAAAGAAATTAACCTAGCGGTTAAGCATCATAAACGAATTATTCCCTTAATGCACGTTGAGAAAATTAATCGGGAAACTTGGCGATCGAGAAACCCCAATGGTACGGATGATGAGTGGGAAGCATATAAAGCACAAGGAAAACACAAGTCTTCTCAAGAAAAGATGCACGAAATCATTGGCAAGATTAACTGGGTGCTTTTTCAAGAGGATAAATACGATTATCAAAAATCCTTAGCAGAATTAATTGGTTTACTCAGATCTCAAACTGATTATGTAAAAAAGCATACCGAGTTTCTAGTCAAAGCCTTAGAGTGGGAGAGGAATCAAAAACAAACCAGATACTTGTTAACTGGGGAAGAGAAAAAACAAGCAGAAATTTGGTTAAAAAAACGCTTCAAAGACGAGCAAGCACCTTGTGTTCCTAGCGATTTGCACTGCGAATACATCACCGAAAGCATCAAGAATGGCAATAACCTGATGACTCAGGTGTTTCTATCCTATGCTGATGAGGATAGAGCGACAATGGAGAAGATTCGTAATAGTTTAAGGCGAGAAAGTATTACTGTTTGGACAAATCGGACAGATATTAAAACGGGGGAAGTTTTTCAAGCAGCAATTAACCGAGGAATTGAAGAAGCAGATAATGTGGTTTATTTGCTTTCTCCTGATTCAATCAACTCTACTTTCTGCCAGCAAGAATTAGACTTAGCTTTATTACACAACAAGCGGATTATTCCTATATTGGTGCGCAAAATTGAGGAAAAACAGGTTCGCTCTGAATTACGGAATTTACAACATATTGACCTCACCGACAATCTGAACGAAGTTGATTATCTATCTGATGAAAGTCAATTATTAAAAATTTTGGATGAGGATGCACCTTACTACAATAAGCATAAAATCTTATTGACAAAAGCGCTGAAATGGCAGGGACAAGAGAAGAACCCTAGTATTCTGCTGCGGGGGTATAACAGGAGCAGTGCCAAAACTTGGTTAGACGTGGCACAGAAAAGGACACAGTATCCACCCACAGATTTACAATCAGAATTCATTACTGAAAGTCTGCGACAACCACCCTTAGAATCCCTGGATGTGTTTATTTCCTATTCCCGCGCCGACTCAGATTTTGCTCGCAAGCTCAACGATAAATTACAGGAACAGGGAAAAACCACTTGGTTCGATCAGGAAAGTATTGCCTCGGGAAGTGATTTTCAACAGGAGATTAATCGAGGAATTAAAGCCTGCGATAACTTTCTCTTTATTCTTTCACCGCGATCGGTAAACTCCCCTTACTGTAAGGATGAGGTGGAGTATGCAGCTTCCTTGAATAAACGCTTCGTGACGCTGCTACATCGGGAGGTAGATACGGGTAAATTGCATCCAGAACTAGCTAAGGTACAGTGGATTGATTTTAATGCCAATCAAAAGGATTTTAATGCCAATTTTAATCAATTGGTAAGAACTCTAGATACTGATAGAGAATACCTCCGCAGTCATAGCAAATGGTCCCACCGTGCCTTAGAGTGGAAGGAAAAGGATAAAAGTAATGACTTGCTATTGCGGGGTAATGAATTTGTCATTGCTCAAAACTGGTTGGAAGAAACAGAGCAGCAAAATAAAAAGCCTAGCGCAACAGTTTTTCAGAAGGATTTTATTCAAGCGAGTAAAAATGCGATTGAAGCTTTAGAGAAAGAAGAAAAACACCGACGAGAAAGAATGCTGCTTTTACAGGAGGAGAAGACA
>JBCCSG010000344.1:0-8023 GCA_039200565.1 Cyanobacteria bacterium P01_D01_bin.50
GACCTTGTGCTCTTACTTGTACTGGTTTTCCTGCGATTAAATCTTCTATAACATGGCCGCCACCCCGTAGCGTCTTGGGAGCAGTGTTTCCACCACGTACTTCTTCTCCTTCGGGTGGCTCCGCAGCACTACTAGCACCCAAGTATAAATCCACCGCTCCAAAACCGGAATATGCCGGTACGCCATCTAACCAGCAACGACGAATTTTGATTGGTGGATCGGTATGTCCGAGGTTAATAATGGCACCGCTCGATTCCATTTGTTCAAAAGTGCCGGTGGCGATCGCATCAACCTGTTTTGCGACTTTGGCAACGCCAATTTGTGCGACTTTTGCTTTTAATTCTTCAACCGTTAAGACTACTGCCTTTTTTCGGTTGATTTTGTCGTTGATCTCAGCAATAGTTCGCATATCATATATTAAAAATAAGTCAAGGGTTCCCATAAGAATTTTTTTCTTCTAAAAAAATTCTTATGGGTGCCCGTCAAGGAAAATTTGTATAACAGCAGCATAAAATAAAAATTTTATTCCCCAACAGTATTTTTTATTTTCTCATCATAGGGTTACAATTTCCGCAAAAATTTAGGGATAGACTTATTCTTAACCGCAATATTAGACACAATATGGATTAATTTGTTTTAAAGCCTGTCCTTGAAATGAAGCTAACCGGAGCGGAGTATCAAGTTTTGACCTATTCTTTCAAAAAATAAAAAAGTAACGAGAGCAACATTTAAGCCAACCTTGCCGCCAGCATCTTTGTTACTGTAGGTGTCATGATGGGCAATTGAAACATAAAATTGCCTAAACATTACTAAGTTCTACTTGTATTATCAGGCACCGCTGAATCAGTAATTTTTTCCATGAATACTTTTAATTCTAATAGCGACATAGAATCCTTAATCTCTAGCTTAAAACAGTTACAAGCCGAACAAAGCATCTGCAAAGAAAATACTCTTTTGCTACAAAATTCCCTTGATGAGTTAAAACGAGATTTTTGCGATCGCGAAGAAAGAAAGCAAGTACAAAATATGCAAGAGATAATTTTACAGTTATCTACACAAGTCGCAGAATTACAGCAGTGCCTGAGTCAAATGTCAGTTGGAAATAACGGTTTTATATACCCTGTTAATAATGAAGTCGTTAATCGAGAACAAGACTTAGATGATGATGAAATGGTAAGTCATTTACTTGACTTAATGGAAGAAGAACCTTTTGATGAAGTTACCGAAGAAATTGAAGAGAAGCGAGAAATTATAACTGAGGCTGACAAAGAATTTAAAGTAGAAAGAATGATGTTTTTGCTAGATAAAATTTACTCAGTAGAAGAATAGGAGAACATGTAGAGATGGTGTTTTACATGTTTCCGTTTATGTGATTCATCCTTCATGATTAATTCCTGCATTCGGTAATACTCCCTTCCCGGCTTTATGATTACCGCTCCTGATAGAGTTTCGGAGTAGGGTGCGTTTTATCGGAAATCTGATAAGCGGGAGGGGAGTAAATCAAAAACCTGTGAGTGTAGCTGTGATTTTGGGCAATTTAAGTATGGGGTGACAGGAGTAATATTGCTGCCATCTCTGTACTATCGGGCACTCTACAGCAGGCAAATTTTAATGACTATTTCAAATTCAAATAATAATTTAGCTTTATTGGTTTCTAGGATAGAGCAACTTGAAGCTCAACAGGAAATTTGGAAAAAGAATACTATTTGGTTGAAACGCTGTTTCGATCAATTAAAGCAGGAATTCGATCGCTTAGCGGAATTATCCCAGGTAGAAAGTACTCAAGAGAAGATTTCATACTTATCCGAGCAAGTAGCACAATTGCAACAGCGGCTCGATGAGGATTCTGATGTAATTTTGGCAAGTAAGGAAGAGAATCATTTAGTTGAAGTAACTGAATCGATAAATGTCGAAGAAGATGGAGAAGTGAATCTGGTAGAGGTTGTTAGTGCTGAAGAATTTTGGGAGAGGTATGAAAATGGCGAGCGCAATTTTATCGGAATTAATTTAACAGGGGCAGATTTGACTGAAGATTCACCAAGCGATGTGAATTTAAGTAGAGCTAATTTAACTCAAGCAAAGCTAAGTGGCACTAACTGGAGTAATGAAAAACTTCGTGGTGCAAATTTAACGCAAGCTGATTTGAACAATATAAATTTATCTAGTGCCAATTTGAAAGAAGCTATTTTAGATGATGCGTTTTTATGTCAAGCAGAATTAAAATCGGCAGATTTGTATAAAGCATCTTTAAAAGGAGCAAATCTTACTGAAACTAATTTACATAGTGCAAATTTAGACGAAGCTAATTTGAGTGAAGCTGATTTAAGCCAAGCTAACTTAGGTGAGTCAAAGCTAGTTAGAGCTAATTTGAGTAATGCTAATTTGAATAAAGCTAAGTTAATCAAAGCTAATTTAAAAGGAGCAAATCTCGAAGGTGCTAATCTTCAACAAGCACTTTACACTACTGAAACAATATTTCCCGCAAATTTTAACCCTATTGAAGCCAATGCTTGCTTAATTTCTCCAGAAACTTCTCTACAAGAAGCCGATTTAAGTGATATTAATTTAGTTGATTTCGATTTAGCTGGAGCAAATCTAGAAGGAGCAAATTTAAACTCAGCTAATTTAGATGGAGTAGATTTAAATCAAGCTAATCTTAGAAGAGCGAATTTATCAAATGCTTGTTTAGAAGGAGCAAATTTAATTCAAGCTGATTTTAGTAATGCTAATTTGAGTGAAGCAACCTTCAGTGGCTCTAGAGGTGGAAATCCAGCGGATTTAATTGGCGCTAATTTTAGTGGAGCTAATCTTAGTGGGGTTAACTTAGCATACGTTGACTTAACCGCAACAGATTTAAGTCAAGCTAATTTACAAAGAGTAGAATTTAGTAGTGAAACTAATTTAAACGGTGCTAATTTAAGTCAAACAAATCTGATTAAAGCTTTTCTTAGCGGAGCAAATCTAAGTGGAGCTAATCTAACAGAAGTAAACTTGTGTGGAGCATATTTAGAAGAAACCGATTTAAGTAATGCAAATCTCACCTCAGCCGATTTACGTGGAGCCGATTTAACAGATGCCAACTTGAAAAATGCTTGTTTAGCAAATGCCAACCTCGCAGGAGCAATCCTTGATGGTGCAAATCTTGCAGGTGCTATGATGCCAGATGGCACAATTCACGAATGAAACACGAATAAACAGTGCTGTTGGGAGACGTTGCACTGCAACGTCTCTACACTATTTGTTTAATATTTCCTTTCTTTTGGCTCAAACATGGTAATGGAAACTGGACGATATTGAATATCAATTCCGGCTGCGGAATAATAAGCTAATGTATGCTTCAAATATTTATCATCGTCTCTTTCCGTATAGTCTTCCCGACAATGTGCTCCCCTACTTTCCTGACGATTGAAGGCTGATGTCATAATCATTTCTCCGACTATCATCAAGTTTCTTAATTCCAAGGCTTCGATAAGTTCTGTATTCCAACAACTTCCTTTATCATCTAAGTAAATTTGCGAGTATTTATTTTGGATTTCCTGTACTTTTTCTAATCCTTGTTTCATCAATTCTTCGCTACGGAATACGCCACAGTAATCCGTCATGGCATCTTGGAATTCTTGCCGCACTCGATCGATCCGGTATTCTCCAGGTTGCTCCAACAAGCTTTGAATTTGCTGCTTGGCTTCATTAAGATAACGCTGCTCGTCGATAGAAGGCAATTTACGATTTTCTACATATCTAGCTATACTAGCCCCCGTCCTACGTCCATAAACGACACATTCTAATAACGAGTTACTACCGAGACGATTTGCTCCATGTACGGAGACACAAGCGCTTTCTCCGGCAGCAAAAAAGCCTTCTACTAAACCATTTTCGCTACTGCGAACTTGTCCGTCAGTGTTTACTGGTATACCACCCATAGAATAGTGAATTGTTGGACGTATGGGCATTGGTTCATTTACCGCATCAACTCCTACCAAGCGGTGTGCTTCTTCCCAACAAAAAGGAACACGGCTCATGATTTTCTCTCTACCCATGTGACGCAAGTCAAGATAGACACAGGGACCCCCAGGACTGCCATCGCTATGAGCACCTCTTCCGGCGCGAACTTCGCGAGTAATCGCCCTCGATGTAATATCCCGTGGAGCTAATTCCATGCGAGAAGGAGCGTAATTTGCCATAAAGCGATCGCCTTCTGCGTTGATTAAATATGCACCTTCACCACGCACAGCTTCAGAAATTAATACACCTACTGGATACAAACCTGTTGGGTGAAATTGCACAAATTCCATATCCTGTAAAGGCAAACCAGCAAGGGCTGTCATCGACAAACCATCACCAGTAGAAGCATAGTCATTAGAAGTAGTATTAAAAGCTCTACCGTAACCGCCAGTAGCGAACATGACAGCTTTGGCTCGCATAACTTTCATCTGTCCATCAAGGATACGGAACATTAACACGCCTTTTGCTTGACCTTCTTCTAATATCAAGCGCATGACGTACCATTCATCATAAATATGTACACCATAGCGCCGTAGGTTATTTACTAACTCGTGCAAAATCGCATGACCAGTTTTATCGGCGGCGTAGCAGGTACGATTGTGAGAATGTCCCCCAAAAGCCCGTTGAGCAATTCTACCGTCATCTAAACGGGAAAACAAAACGCCCATGTGTTCCAAATCAATTACTACTTCGGGCGCATCTTTAGTTAAAATTTCTACAGCATCTTGGTCTGCTAAATAATCCGAACCTTTTACGGTGTCAAAAGCATGCGCTTTCCAAGTATCGGCAGAATCCACATTCTTGAGAGTAGCAGCAATACCACCTTGAGCTGCCACCGAATGGGAACGAATTGGGTGAGTTTTAGCAATGACAGCAATACTTAAACTAGGATTCATTTGCGCAATTTCCACAGCAGCGCGACTTCCAGCCAATCCACCACCTACTACGATTACATCGTGTTCTAGCATATTCCCCTGACTTTAAGAAACGTATTTATCTATAGTTACTTATGTTGGGGGAGATGGGGAGAGCTAAAAATTACCAATGCCCTGCAGCCCAATCTTTATTAATTAGTAACGGGTTGTTGTTGAGAAATATTACCCGGTATTGGTTCCATTTCTGTTCCTGGTTCAATAGAAGACAGTTCAATATGATTGATTAATGTGGTGACAAATGCGAATAGTAAGAAAGGTAAGGATAAAAGTACTACGAGTCCCACTGTAGCTAAAGCATAAACTGGTCTTCTTGCACCCATCAACGCTAGAGCTGATGCCAAACTTAGGGTAATGGTTATTAACCAAACAATTATTTGACCGTAGATATCGCCAAAGGTAAGAGTACAGACAAAGCGGTATTTCTGGAAGTTAATCATTTTATTTACCTCAATTCTTATATATGCTTCTACGTTAAAACCATGTTTGGGTTTTAGAGGTTTTCTAAATATTTTTGAACTATTCGTAATATCGCTTAATAAATTGTGTTTTTATGAATACAAATGGGAATTGGGCATAGAATATTAACTCAAGTAGCGCTAGAGCTTGAGCATCCATCCAAAAAACTCCGCGTAACGAGGCTGTACCTCCGTGAGCCTCTGCGTTTAAAAAAACCCATTATGTGTAAACATAACTTCTGAAGATATCAGGGCTAAAAATGCAAATTCAAACACCAAACTGGGTAAAACACGCAGTATTCTACCAAATTTTTCCAGATAGATTCGCTATCGCTAAACAACCCCGCAAACGATTATTAAATAATCCAAAATGGGAAGATTGGGATGCTAATCCTACACTCCAAGGTTATAAGGGAGGGGATTTATGGGGAGTAATGGAAAAGTTGGATTATTTGCAGGATTTAGGTATTAATGCTATCTACTTCACCCCTATTTTCCAATCAGCTTGTAACCATCGCTATCATACCCACGATTATTATCAAGTAGATCCTTTATTAGGTGGAAATCAAGCTTTTAAAGAATTACTAGAAGCTGCTCACGCACGAGATATTAAAGTTGTTTTAGATGGCGTATTTAATCATAGTAGTCGCGGCTTTTTCTTTTTCAACGACATTTTAGAAAATGGTCCTCATTCACCTTGGTTAAATTGGTTTAAGATAAAAGACTGGCCTCTTGCGCCCTATACTGGTGATTCCCCTGCCAATTATGAAGGATGGGTGGGAAATCGGGCTCTACCGGTATTTAATCACGATAATCCGGAAGTACGGGAATATATCATGGAAATTGCCGAATATTGGCTCAAATTCGGTATTGATGGTTGGCGATTAGATGTTCCTTTTGAAATAAAAACACCGGGTTTTTGGCAAGAATTTCGGGAAAGAGTCAAAGCAATTAATAGTGAAGCTTATATAGTTGGTGAAGTTTGGGAAGATGCTCGCCAATGGCTCGATGGTAGTCAATTTGACGGCGTAATGAATTATTTATTCACCGTACCAACCATTGCTTTTACAGCAGGCGATCGCGTTGTGAGAAAATATGTGGAACACCCTTCATATAAACCATATCCAGCGTTATCTGCTGCTGAATACGCCCACAAAATCCAAGAATTATTGCAGCTTTATCCCTGGGAAATTCAACTAACTCAATTAAACTTGCTTGATTCCCACGATACTGCACGCTTGCTTACTATTGCTGATGGAGATCAAAAAAGCGTTACCTTGTCAACTTTACTTTTACTGACATTTCCCGGTGCTCCTAGTATATATTACGGTGATGAAGTTGGTTTACCGGGTGCGATCGATCCAGATTCGCGGCGTGGTTTTCCTTCCGAAGCCAATTGGGATAAGGAAATTCTCAAAACTCACCGCGAATTAATTGCTTTGCGGCACGCTTACCCCTGCTTACGTACTGGTGAATATAAAGTACTATTTGCAGAAGGAGAAGTATATGTATTTGCCCGTATTTTAGAACAAGAAGAATTGATTGTGGCGGTTAATGTTAGTACTTCTTCCGCAACAGTTGAAATTGATACAAGTGATTTGCTATTGCAACCCAATAAGCTTTTATATGGTAGCGATGAAGTAAAATTGAATCCTAAAGGAGATTCGCGAATATCTTTAAATATTCCCCCAAGAATGGGATGTATTATCAATTAATATTATTTAGGAATTAGGAATTAGGAATTAGAAATTAGGAATTTTTATCTATTAACTATTACCCATTACCTCTTAACTATTACCTTTAACCTGATATTTCTTGAGGTGGTATCCACACGGTAAAAATTGAACCCTTGCCGACTGTGGATTCGACTTCAATCCTTCCTCGATGCATTTGTACCAGTTGCTTGGTTAAAGCCAAACCTAACCCAGTTCCTTGATAGCGACGACGTAGTGGGCTATCAAGTTGATGAAATTTCTCAAATAGAAAAGATAGTTGTTCTTCAGGAATACCGATACCAGTATCTTCGACTTGAAACACAGCATTTTCAGATTCTTTCCAAACCCGTAAAATAACGCTACCACCCCCGGGTGTAAATTTAATTGCGTTAGTCAATAAATTCAATAAAATATGATTTATTCGCCTGACATCAGCACTAAATTTGTCTGTTTGCGGGTTGATTTTCAAATCAAGTTTAAGATTGACTTTTCCTTGTGCAGCTTTTTCTACTAAACCATTATTTATAGTAGTTGCAATTGTATTGGTTAGCGAAAAAATGGTAATATTTAATACTGCTTTATCTGCTTCTATCTGGGATAATTCGAGGATATCGTTAATCATTTCTAACAAACGTTCCCCGCTATCATGAATAGTTTGCAGATAATTTCGCTGTCGCTGACTCAAATCGCCGAAAGACCAACGTAGTAATGTAGCAGACATTCCAATTACATAGGTCAAGGGAGTCAATAACTCATGACTGATAATGGCAAGAAACTCGTTTCTCAGACGATTTGCAGCTTCTGCGGCGATTAAAGCATCATGCAGTTCAATTGTTCTATCATTGACTCTTTGTTCCAAAGTCAGTTTATCTGACTTTAGAGATAGCATTAACTCAGATTGGTGAATAGCGATCGC
>JBCCSG010000345.1:0-7989 GCA_039200565.1 Cyanobacteria bacterium P01_D01_bin.50
AAAATTTTATGTCCTTGTTCTACCGGGTAAAATTTAGGAGTCATGGCTGGGGATGCTTCTTTTACCTTAAAGCAGGCATAATCGTGCAGTTCATCAATAGAAATATTGCCATCCCCGTCTTTATCTGCTGCACCGGTGTTAATACCTTCTACCAAATAGCGGGTGTAAATGGAAAGTTCAGAACCTTCTTGCTCAAAAGAATACTGGGTAGAACTAGAAGAAGTAAGAATTGCTCTTCCTTTACCCCCTAATTGTTCCTTTACATTAACAGTACCATCATCCTTGAGGGTCATTCCGCTGGCGATCGCACCACTAAAACAACAATCAAGAATAATTATCTGTCTTTGGGAACGGCTATTGTTGATTCTGTCATGTAGATAACTAGCAGCAACAGCAGAAGGGATTACCAAATTACCGTTATTATCTTTTCTTGTAGCAGGGGTGGAAAAATACAAATTCCCCCTATCATCCTTAATTCCATGACCGGAGAAGTAAAATAACAGTAAGTCATCCTTCTGACGATTAGCAAAAAGAAGATATATTTCTTCTTCCATCTGCTGTCGTTGGGGATTTTTTAATACTTTGACATCAGCATCAGCAAAACTACCCATTTTTGGATTTATCAACACTTCTCGTAATGCTTCCACATCTTTAACAGCAGCGGGTAGAGGGTTTAATCCTGGTTGATATTCACTTACACCAATAAGTAAAGCTACCTTCTTAGCCATGTTGAAATTCTACAACCGATTATTTTTGATAAAATCCTGAGCTAGCTGCATAGCCATTTCTAACTCCTTCTCACCGTGAGCTTCGAGTTTCAGTGTCTTACCACCACGAGCTTTGAGTTCAATCTTAATTTTTTTATTACCCATGTTTTCCCGGAGAAAGAAAAACAGAATTTGAAGAGATGCTGGGTTAATGATGGTTTTTAACATCCCCAAAACAAAACCCCCTATAGATTTAGAACCTTCGGGAGCTTCTGTAACTTCGACTAAACCAGCATCTTCTACCCCGTCAACTTCTTTAATTTGAGGGAGTAAATTTTCTACTTCTTCTTGTAATTCTTCCTCGTCTAGATTTGGTTCTTCTAGAGAAATAACGATTTCAATATTAGATTTTGTCATCTTAGGGATAATTGTAGTAAGTTTATCAGTTTTACATATTTCATTACGATGAATTGAATACTATAAACCCAGACTCGGCAAGGGAAACTTATACCAAAATCCCATAGCATGTAATATCAAGTCTTGTTAATGTTCTCTTTCTCACAAAGACTATTTATATAACACCGGGTTTTTCTCAGTAAAAATATTGTTTTTTTCTTTTTCAAGTTTTTTTCAATACTTTTCTTTTACCGGTTAAAAAGAAGGCGCGATTTTTTATTTTAGGTACCGCTTTCGTGATATTATTTTTTTAGAGGTAATTAATATAATGGGAATATTGCCGTTTTTAAAAATTTTAGCAATATTCCCATTATCATAAAATCAGCTTCATACTCTTATTATCCCACATCGTGGCCATTTTTAATTTTTTCGCGGCTGAAAAATCTTGAATAAATTAAAAACTTTCAATATATTTAAACGCACAGAGGTGTAGAGGTAAATCCCAAATTCCACTTAAATAGATTTTTTTACCTTTTAATAAGATCCAAATAAATTAGGAATGGCCGCAACTGGTATATTTTTTGTAGGGTGCTCGTACACTCACTAATTGTTAACGCAATAATAATATTTTCCTCTCATGCACCAATGGGAGTTTTATGACAATTGAGTCAGTCTTGTAAATGTTCTCTTTTTCAGCACTCATTACAGGAAATTTTATCTATAAAACTATATTTATAATAGGTAATCCAAGTTGCATAAGTAGCAACTTGAAAATCTGACTTAGTATACATTACTTACATTGACTTCTCCTGTGGTTGAAACCGACAGGATTCTAAGCGGATGTCGCTACGTGGGTTAAAAACCCACTGCGCGACGTTTGCTTGCAATATTTCTTCTTTAAATTCATAAAGACATCGTATTGTTTCGGGTCAGTCAAAGTCCGGTTTTTTATTAATTGATACTTTACTTTCGCTTGGAACTTGCTAAATAATTTACTCTCAACTTTACGCATTATGTTGGCTGCGGCGTTGATATCAGCATGGATTCTGGTTCCATCTTTGGTGCAATATACATCACGGCTAATTCTTTTACCAGACGGCTTCCATTCTGTGGGTTTTTCACCATATTGATAGAGTTCATCTTGGTCTACAAAAGATGCTTTAGAAGTATATTCTTCGCTAGTTACGATGAATTTAATCCCATATTCTGCACATAATTCTCTTAAACGACTAATTAACCTTGCGGTAGGCATACTCACAACCTCATAGTTGTTTTTGCGACCTAAATTAATATTCTGTTTATTCTTTTTATTCCACCCAAAAACTAAGTTACCAACTTTATCTTTTAAGCATCTGTTAACAATAAACCTTGCAGTTTTATTAACAGCGTCACGTACTTGGTTGTTATATTTGAGTGTAATTTTATCTAGATAATCATCCCAATAAAAATCAGATTTACCTTGCTTGTACTGCTTAACTTTTTGCTGGTACTTCCAAATCGCAGTTTTTAATGCTGGTGCATTAACAATAAAACTCTTACCTAATGTAGTTACTGCTGATACCCAGAATTTAACTCCGTGGTCAATAGATATTGCTTGGTGATAACACAGTTGTGGGTTTTCTCTAACCAACTCTCCATCATCGTTACAATACAATTGTTTCCCGTCATCAACAATAAAATCGCACCAAAATTTACCCGCAACCGGACGTATTCTTATCAATTTAATTTGCTCTACAAAAATTTCATCTGGGATATCAATCCAGGTATTACAGATTATGTCATTTTTTAGTTCTCGCGGGACTGGTAATGCAACCTGTCTATCTTTAAACCTCAAATTAGCTGGTTCAAAAGTTAATGCATTTAAACCACCAGACTTTCTATAACCAATCAATCTAGGTCTATCACCACCCGATTCAAAAAATCTTACAACTAGTGAGTTATAACTTTTTATCGATTTGTCGATGACCCTCAATAATTGCTGACTCGCAGACTTCGCCTAAACCAGCAACTAATTCAGTGTTTTTTAATTGATTCCATAATTTGTTGTAATTTAACCCTTGAATCTTCTTTAGCTTTCTCCCAACTCGATAATCATCACCCCTCCAATATGTTGAGTAATTAGTATCTTGCTCTAACTGTTGATAATAATGTTGACGAATTATATAAACCGCAGAATTAAATAAACTATTAGATAATTTACATTGAGCGGTTAAATATTCTTTGAAATTATCATCAATCTTTAAATGCACCGGAAAAGTCTTAAACATCTTGCGTCGCCTCTTCACTGTGCTATCAATATACTTAGTATATACGTAAGGACTGAAAATATCAATGGGTAAAGGTAAAAAAAGATTGAAAGGAGTTCCAGTAATTCACGCCGAGGTAAAAATTAGGTGCAATATCTCGTTAACACCAACTGCCTGGGGTAAGTTAAAGAATTATGCTAAATCTAAAGATATGAGTGCCAGTGAAATTATCGAGCAATTCATAATGGACACGACAGGTTAAAACCTATCGTGTCGCGTTTAGTCTAACGACTCACTTCGTGAACGACCTCCGGTTAAAAACTCGGAGGTTAACACGCTCCCGTTAAGCTTTGATTTTTTTTCTCTCCAAAACAAAAACCACCAATGAGTAGGCAAAATTGATTTCAATGCCCAATGCCCAATGTCCAATGCCCAAAGATAGATTGTTTATTTTAGAGGGGGAAGGGATTAAGAAAAGACTTGAACAATTGAGCAAGGCTCATTTACCACCAATGAATAGGCAAAATTGATTTCAATGCCCAATGCCCAATACCCTTTCGGCCCAATTCCCAATGCCCCATGCCCAATTCCCTATTTACTAAAAATCCGATAATACAACCAAGTACTCAATTCCTTAATCGGAAAAAAGATATAAGTCAAAGGATTAACAGTAACGATAATATTCCTAAAATCCCTACGAGCTAAAAATACAATCCCCTTGGCAACTTGTGCTGCTGACATCACTCCATAAGGATTCAATTGACTTTTAAAAGGCCCCAATATCAACTTCCGCACCGTACAAGGAGAATCCAACCGTTTCAAAGTAATAATATTACCCAAAGTTCTTTTACTCAACTCATACAACGGACTCAATGCTGGTGAAACCTCGGCTTCGGAAGTATTTATCCAAATTTCCTTCGTCGCTTTAGCATCCGCTCCCGTAACAGTTGAGAAAAACACATCCATTAATCTCACCGCCGAAAACGCATTTATTTCAAAGGATTTATCAATATCCTCCGGTCTACGACTACCATAAACATTCACGCCGTGGTTAATAATTAAAATATCCACCTTTTGTAAACGCGTGAGCAATTCTTCTTCTTTTCCCGACTCCCAAGCCATTACCTTTAATTTTGGTTGTTCGGCAATTTTTTCGGGATTAGTAGTTAATGCTATCACCTTAGCTTTCTTGGCGATTAGTTCGGCTGTTAAAGCTTGTCCCAAACTACCGCTAGCTCCGGTTAAAGCAATAGTTTTACCTTTTACAGAAAGTGCCGTACCCAAAACCTTATCCACCAAAGGAAATACACCACTATAATAAGCATTTACATCATCAAAATGATGCCGCCAATGATAAGTACGATTCACCCACCATACACTAGGAATCGTTACCAAATCCCCCGGCTTATGAGTATAGTCGGTTTCAACTTTGCCTAGAAAATACCTTAAAGATGCTCCATAAAGAAAAGTCGCCGCATAAAGTACCCCCAACCACAAACCTATCGGATGAAAAATAGTGGCGATCGCACTCAACACGACTAAAAGTAAAATAGATTCAACAATATCGTGATAAAGCTGGGAATCTTTATAAGCTTCTAAAGAAATGATTGATAAATCCCGCTTGTACACTTGATGATGTTTGTTATGCCATGGTGCAAGCCATTTCACGTGATGACAAGCAGCGTGATAGCTATCTCTAACCACCTCAGCAATCAATATTGAGAGAAATCCCCAAACGGCAAACTGTAAAACAGCATACGTCGCCACAACCCAATTAATTTCTAATCCTGCTCCCATCACGGTTTTAATCTCAGTTAATGTTTGTATTATGTATTTTTGTTAAATACACCATACATTCTATTTTTCACTAAAAAACCACCAAGATTAAAGATATACCGCGAACAGTTTAATATTTATCGATGCTAGAAAATTGGGAATAATTTATTTAATTTTTTTTCTCGTAGGATTTTTGGTATGAGCCATGACGGCTATTTGAATTTGCTGAAATTCTAATCTTTGAGAACTTTTTTGATTCAACAAATAGATACTAAAAAGTATATATTGTCAATACAAGTACATGATGCCGGTCTTTTTAGTATTTATAATCACATCATATTTTACATTTCTTCATGCTTTGGCGATCGCTTTCATTACTTACATTGACATTGTAGTATGCCAGTAATCTTAATTCAGAGCTATTTACCGTTGTATTTAGGGAATAATAGCCCAAAATACTGAAAAGTGAATAAACTGCTTCCCTAAGTATAACAATATCATAAACGGCGCAAAGTCTTGTAATCTCGTGACTTAATTGAGAATACTGTCAATAAAATTTTTAATGTAAAGTTGAGTAACGGATTTGTAACGGAATATGAATATAAAAGTTTGATAGATGGGGAGTGATTGGTAAGTTGAGATTATATAAGGATGATTTTTGGCAAAAAATGTAGTTATTTATTGATTAGAGAAGAGAATTGTTGAAATACCGAATCAGTAGAAGTTAATGGGCAGATTTGATATGACTGATTGAGTTACTGAGCGGCTTTGCGATAACGAGTAATAATTATGATCGCGAAGTGCATGCCCAAGGCCGATGCCTTATCGCTCTGGGTTATATATTAAGTAATTAGCGGGAATTGATATGATATATTTAACGCAAAGGAGCGCGGAGGAAAGCCCAGAGTTATCCCCTGCTTTGATAAAAAAATCGCGTACTATATATATTGGTATCCCCTTCGTAAATATCTCAGGACTAGACTGCTCAACTCAAGGGGTATCCACCCCTAGTAGGGGATTTAACTTCACCGAAGTCATACCGTAAATCCCTACTAGGGGTGAGATACCACACAGTAAAGAGCAGGCTAGTGATGCGCGTTTAGACTATACACAAGGATGACGATACATCATCCAGATTGCAAGGATTTTTTACCAATTATTAGTACGCGATTTATTTAGTTTTCTTTTAGTTATTGACACTGACGGGCACCCATAAGAATTTTTTTAGAAGAAAAGAATTCTTATGGGAACCCTTGACGAGCGTGTTGCATTCGTAGTGCAAGAATGTGTTCGCATGGCCCTTTAAACAGTTTATTTTGTTTATGCCAGTTACAAGTACATTCTGCATTTATTATACGCTCGTCAGAATCAATCGTCAAACTTGGATTGTAATTATTAACTGTACCTTTAATGGTTAATTTCCCATCTCGATCGTTTACCGATAAAATCCTGACTGCATTACTATTGAGAAACTTGGTGGCGCTTTCTTCTCGTTCGTTAGCAAAGCGCAATCTATCCATTGGTAAAGGCTCTCTACTCAATTCCCTTACCCGATAAACTTGTTTATTCAAGTCGTAGATAACTCTTCCTGCTTGCGTGTAAACACTTAAGGCTCCAGTGACGGCAGCACGACTTAAATTCAATCTTTGCGCTAAACTATCGGCGGTTTCTAACCAATTCTCTCGCAAACCGTTAAAAATTAATTTTTGTGTCCATTCATCGACATCAGCGCGGGGTGCCATTAAATCAAAGTTACCAGATTGTGACCAATCATTTGCTGTCCAACCAGATAAACCTAAAGTAAAGGACATATCTCCTAAGTCAGCCACGTAAAATGAAGGCATTCCCGTACCTAAAAGATAAACGGTGAATTTTTTGGCAATGGGAATAAGTCTTTCGAGAATATGTAAACGTCTTCTTCCCCATACACGGATGGTTTGTTCTTGATTTCCAGTATAGGGCGATCTTGCACAAACTATTTCAATATCCCATGGATCGAAGATGATTCTTACTGGTTCTCCTGGTTTAAGATGATAACGGATGCTACGGGGGCCTTTTTTTTCTTTGTGGCGACGTAAAACTAAGCAGATATTATGAATATCCATTGGGTGTAAGTCGAATTGAGTGCTGGGTAAACACATGGCGGAGCTTACTTGTAGGAATCCTCTTACCCAGCTATCTGGTAGATCGATTTTGACTTCTTTATAAGCTTCTTCGTTGGTGGTTTGTACTTCAAAGCCGGATGGATCTACTTGAAATTGTGTAGTTTTGTAACTGCGGATTTTTTGAAATTCGTCGTATAAGGCAGCGGAATAATCTATGTTAGTGGTACCGCAAGCGAATTCGTTGATGTTTTTAAAGACTTCATAACTAGCGCCGAGTCTTCCATAGGTTGATTCATCTTCGCTAAAGCATTCAAAAAATACTTCATCTGGGTGTACTGTAATTACTGGATCGAAGACGAAATACATATCTAATCGTTTTTGGAAAGCGTATTTTCGGAATTCATTTCTTGCTTTATAATAAGGACGAAATCTTTCATCTTTACGGCGATATAATTCGTTTAATTCTTCTTGTAGAGGTTTGATTTTGGCTGCGACTTCTTGTCTTGCGACTGCGACTAAATCCCAGTCAATTTCATCTTGTTGTTTGCGCCATTCTAGATAAGCGGTTTTATCTTTTGGTTTGAAACGTAAGTCGGAAACAACGACATCATGTAAGGCGCTAATTGCTTCGCGAAAGGCTACGTTTTGATGTAATTCGCCAACGAAGTAAGTGGGAGGGCGTTTGGTGTCTGGGGAGAATGACATTTGGGTGTTGTTGGCGCTTCCTTTGACGGATGTGTTTCCTTTATATGAGTAGTT
>JBCCSG010000346.1:0-7916 GCA_039200565.1 Cyanobacteria bacterium P01_D01_bin.50
CTAATTTTGCAGCGGGATTAGAAAATTACGGACAACCAGGAAATGAAAATCCTCCTACCGTAGGGGAAATGTTGTCAGCTGCCCTACCCATTCTCGATCGAGATGAGGATGGATTCTTTGTTGTTCTCGAAGAAGAAGGTACAGATAACTTCCCTAACAACAATAATACCAGGGGTGGAATCGAAGCAGTATTACGAGCTGATGAAGCAATCGGTATCGCTCAAGATTTTATCGATAATACTGACCCCAATACATTATTAGTTACCACTGCTGATAGTGATGCAGGTGGTTTGGCAATTGATGATGTAACTGGTGATACTGTCGGTAGTATAGGAGTTAACCCCACATTAGCAGACCGCTCCGATGCAACTGAAGTTTTCCTCGATGGACAAAGTGGTAGAGATACAGAACCCTTTGTTTCTGCACCTAGTGCAGATGGAGACGAATTTCCCTTTGGTATTGCTTATGCTGGTACTCCCGATGTTGCTGGTAGTATTGTTGCTAAAACCTACGGTTTAAATGCCGACGAATTGCCTACTACTGTAGACAATACCGGAATTTATGAAATCATGTATGAGACTCTGTTTGATACAGAACTACCTTCATACGTAGATGCACTCAAACCAGAACCCGCACCAGAAGCAACAGAATCTACAGGTAACGTTATCTTCATCCACCCCGACGGTGCAGGTCCCTCCCATTATGCTGCCGGACGTTTTGTTCAAGAAGGTCCCGACGGTAGACTTAATTGGGATAAGATGTCCAATGCGGGAATTTATTTAGAACACATCGATGACCGTATAGTTTCCACCTCCAACGCTGGTGCGGTAGTTCACTCCTTTGGAGTTAAGCCCCATGCTGGTTCTTATGGTTTAGATCAAGAAGGTAATCCTATCACTTCCCTTTCCGGACAAAGTGGGAAAACCATCATGGAAGAAGCCATGGAAGCTGGTAAAGCAGTTGCTGTAATTAACTCTGGTTTTATCGCTGAACCTGGAACCGGGGTATTTTTAGCAGATGCGGAAAGTCGCCGTGATGTTGCTCAAATTACTGAGGAAATTGTTGGTTCCGGTGCCAATGTAATTTTGGGTGGTGGTGAAATTCACTATTTACCCGAAGGTACTATCGGCAGATTCGGGGAAGAAGGTATTCGTACTGACGGACGGAATTTAATTGAGGAAGCTGAAGCAGCAGGCTATACCGTTGTTTATACCCGCGAAGAATTACAAAATCTCCCCGAAGGTACAGAAAAACTTCTAGGTATATTTGCAGCCGAAGATACTTATAACGATACTACAGAAGAAGCCAATATCGCAGCGGGATTGGAAAATTACGGACAACCAGGGAATGAAAATCCACCCAGGGTTGCAGAAATGTTAGAAGTTGCTTTAGATATTGTTTCCCAAGATGAAGATGGCTTCATGGTGGTATTGGAAGAAGAAGGTACCGATAACTTCCCTAACAATAATAATTCACGGGGTGCAATCGAAGCCGTATTGCGTGCTGATGAAGCAATTGGGGTAGCAATGGACTATATTGAAAATGAGGACCCCAACACCTTATTATTGACTGCTGCGGATAGTAATGCAGGTAACTTACAAATTGATGATAAAACCGGTGATACTGTCGGTACAGTAGGAGTTAACCCCACATTAGCAGACCGTTCCGATGCGGTACAAGTACCCTTAGATGGGCAAAATGGTGCCGATACAGAACCATTTGTTTCCGCTCCTGCTACTAATCCTTCAGCAGAAGGAACTACATATGAGTTTGGTGTTAGTTATGCTGGTACTCCCGACTTTGCTGGTAATATCGTCGCAAAAGCTCATGGGATGAATGCTGACGAGCTACCTGCTACCGCTGATAACACCGATATGTATCGTTTGATGTATCAAACTTTATTTGGTGTAGAACCAGAAGAAGTAGTTAGTCCAATCTTCACTGCGGAAGTTGGTGGAACTACAGTTGAAGCAATTGACTTAACTGGTTTCGATTCTCAACCAACAGTAGCAGTTAATTTTACCATCGCTAGAGAAGCTGACTTCAATAACGAAGTTTACTTCTACGCAGTTGATGATATCAATGGTGGGGTGAATGGGGTTAATGTTGGTGATGCAAACTATAAAGAAGAAGCCTTAAAACGACTTGTTTCTCCTGAATTCTCCACCACTGACGGTAATACAGAGAGCGGAACCTTTGAATTCAACGCTGGTTCTATCGTTGTTCCTGTAATTATTGCTGATGGTAGCTTTGCAGAGGCATTAAGCGGTGCTGCTGAAATTTACTTCCCATACTTGGGTGCTAACAGTGATGGCTTCGATCACATCAGATTCAATGATGTTACCAATACCTTTGAATTTGAAGATTTAGCTAATGGTGGTGACCAAGATTTCAATGACATCACTATCACCATTAACAGAATTGCTTAATTGAAAGTTCGATCAATTTACTAAGTATTAAAAGTATAAAAAAATAAAATACTTAGTTTTTGAGTAAAGTTCCCCTTACCGACTTCTTTTTGAAGTCGGTTTTTCTTTTCCTAATTTTTCAAGAATATAATGTAGAGATGAGAAATTTTAAGTCTCTTTCTTTATTTGAATTATCACTGTTTTTTTATTCAAAAAATGTATTTTTAGTCACATTAATATAGAAATCCTGTTTGAAAATAAAAAAATTACACTCAGTAAACCGCTATTGGTTCGATACTCAATTCTGTTTTTAAGACTTTTACTGGTAATTCCACTCCTAGTAACTAACGAGCAAAATCATCAGGATATTTTTCTGCCAATAACTTACAGACGTTATCTATACTTACTACTACACCCGGATTTATATATTTATCATTATAGATTTTTTGTGAATCAAATATCCTCGATTTATTATTCTGATATCGGTTATGAAATAGGCTATAAAAATACTTGATTAACATGCAACTATTTTTAGTATAACTTTAAAAAAAATCATTTTTCTATTGCCATCAATATAATTTCATCATCGTAGCAATATAATTTTTCTCTTTTCTTATACTCAAAAATACTCCTTCAGTCAGAAGAAATAATCTCTTTTTTATAATATGAAAAACTGATTTTTTACTAAAACTTAACTTATTATTAACTCAATAATTAAGTATTCATAAATAGTTTCTATATATCTTTATAGTTGTAACCTCAGTTACATAAAGTGACATTTGTTACTTTCAAATAAAAATAATAGAAATTTGACCAAAAATATGAAGACAGGTAATCACGTTATTTTCGTTCACCCAGATGGAACCAGCCCATCTCATTATGCGATCGCCAGATTTGTGGAAGAAGGTCCCGATGGAAGATTGAATTGGGATAAGTTAGAAAATGCTGGCGTATATCTTGGCCATATGGAAGATCAAATTGGCGCAACTTCCAATGGTGGAGCAGTAACCCACGCAACTGGTGCTAAAGTCTATGCAGAATCTTTCGGTCTAGAAGAGGATGGTTCTGAAATTACTCCCCTATCTGGTAATGTGGGTAAAACCATTGTCCAAGAAGCAGTTGAAGCGAATAAAGTCACCGCTTTAGTACAGTCTGGCGCGATTTACGAACCCGGTACCGCTGCATTTGTGGCTCAAGTCGGCGAAACAGTTGATGAAGAAGGAAATCCCATTGCCCCCCGTGGAAGAAATGCTGATATTTCTAAGCTAGTAATTGAATCCGGAGTTGATTTTATCCTCGGTGGTGGAGAAGTAACTCTTTTACCTGAGGGATCTGATGGTTTTCACGGTAATGCGGCAGAACTCGACGAGCTTGGTTCTCGCTTGCAGCGCCCTGATGAGAATTTAATCGAATTAGCAAAGAACAACGGTTATACAGTTGTTTATACAGAGCAAGATCTCTACGATTTACTAGACTCAACAAAATATCCAGAACCACCAACTAAAGTTTTGGGTGTATTTGCTCCCATCCATACCTTTAACGATCGCCCAGAAGAGGTTTTACAAGAGAGGGGATTACCTTTATATCTGGAAACTGCTCCCACCATCGCCGAGATGCTGGAAGTGACTCAGAAATTGATGGAGCAGCATCCCAATTTTGATAATGGTTCGATCGCCATTGTGGAAGAAGAAGGAACCGACAATTTTGGTAATAATAACAATGCTGCGGGAACTCTTGAAGCAATGATTCGGAGTGATGCAGCAATTGGAGAAGCTCTCAATTTTGTTGATAAATATGCCAATACTTTAATAATAACCGCCGCTGATAGCGATGCAGGTGGTTTAGAAGTGCGCGATCCTCGCGATCCAGGAGAACCTGTAGGAACCATCAACGCTAATCCTACCACGGAAGACCGTCTGGTTCCCCTTGATGGTGTAGATGGAGCAAATACTTTACCATTTACCGCCGCACCAGATGCTAATGGTGATGTATTTAATTTCGGTGTCGGTTGGGTTGGTACCCCTGATTTTCCCGGTTCCATTGTTGCTAAAGCTTCGGGGTTAAATGCAGATAAACTCCCATCAACGGTAGACAATACCGGCATATATGAGTTGATGTATGAAACCTTATTCGACACCGAACTTGAATCCCGCAACCCTGCACCCACACCAGCGCCGCAAGCAACAGAAGATACAGGAAACGTCATCTTTATTCATCCCGACGGAACAAGTCCATCCCATTTTATGGCGCTACGGAATATTGACCAAGGCCCCGATGGACGACTCAACTGGGATAAAATGTCCAATGCCGGTGTATACCTGGGACATATGGAAGATCGGTTAACGGGTACTTCTAATGGTGGTGCGGTGACTCATGCTACCGGAGTTAAAGTATTTAACGAATCCTTTGGTTTAGATAAAGATAATAATCAAATAACTCCAGCTTCCGGTAAAACTGGATTTACAATATTAGAAGAAGCTATAGAAGCCGGAAAAGCCACAGCTTTAATTCAATCTGGGGATTTAGGAGAGCCGGGAACAGCTGCTTTTGCTGCGGCTACTACTAACCGTGACGGTGACGATATCCGCGCTCGCGATAAAGCTGCTGAAATTATCGAGCAGGTAATCCGCTCGGGAACGGATGTAATTATGGGTGGTGGTGAATTGTATATGCTACCCATCGGAACCACAGGCTTCCACGTTACACCAGAAATTGACGCTTCCGAAACTCGTCCCGAACGTCGTCCTAGTATTAATTTAATTGAACTAGCAGAGTCTTTGGGTTACACTGTGGTATATACCGAAGACCAAATGAACGAAGCAGTAAATAGCGATAATCCTCCGGAAAAACTGCTTGGTGTCTTCGCTGCTGACGATATCTTTGACGATCGCACAGAAGAAGAACTTGGTTTAAATACAGATAATCCTTCACCACTTTACGTTGAAACAGCACCGACTGTAGCAGAAATGCTCGATGCATCTTTGAAAATAATTGAAAAAGATCCAGATGGTTTCTTTGCTGTAGTAGAGGAAGAAGGTACAGATAACTTCGGTAATAACAACAATGCCGTTGGTACAATTGAAGCCATGCGTCGTGCAGATGCGGCAATTGGAGAGGCTATAGATTATATCGATAATCAAGATCCCAACACCCTTTTAGTCACCGCAGCAGACAGCGATGGTGGTGGTTTAGAAGTGTTTCAATTCAAACCCTATAATCGTCCTAGCGGTAACTTTGATGAAAAAGATCCAGAATTAACAGATACTCAACCAGAAGTTCCTTTTATCAACGTTAATCCCACCACCGAAAGAGACACCATTAACAATCTTGATGGTGTTACAGGTAGTACCGCCAGTGAAGAAAATCCTTGGGTAGCATTTTCTGCAAAGGATAGTATTGATGGAAAAATGGGTAACTTCGGTGTCGCTTGGGTAGGAACTCCCGATGTTCCCGGTAGCATTGTAGCGAAAACCTATGGATTGAACGCCGATAAATTACCCAGCACCGTAGATAATACCGGAATTTACGACATTATGTACGAAACCCTGTTTGGTATGACACCAGATGAAGCAGCATCATCAGAAAAGACAGAAACAAATTTAATTTCTGGAACCCCACAAGCCGATACATTAATTGCAGGAATTGATTTCACAGGTGATAATAACGCCATATTCACTGGTGCTGGCGACGATGAAATTGATTTAGTCTATGGTGGAGATAACAACCGGGTTGATGCTGGTAGCGGCAATGATGTAATTTACCTTAGTAACCAAAACCGCGCTCTTGGTGGTGAAGGTGACGATAAATTCTTTGTTTCTGGCGGCGGTAATATCCTATCTGGTGGTGAAGGTGCGGATCAATTCTGGATTGTTAACGGAGAAATTCCTCAATCTGGGAATACCATTGTTGATTTCGAGGTTGATACTGATGTAATTGGTATTTTGGGTAGTGCTAGTTTGGGTATTGATGCGAGTACTTTGGAATTGACTGAAATGGATGGTAATACTAAAGTTGCTTTTGGTGATAATACTTTAGCGATGGTTAATGGTGTTACTGGGTTGGATGTTGATACCAGCGTTGTATTTGCTTGATATTTCTCGTAGGGTGTGTGACGGTTACGATTATTTACCACCTATAATGAAATGATTTGAAATTACCGTCACGCACCATTTTTAGAACTAGTCAACCGATCGATCGCAAGTCAAAAATCAGATCAAATCCGTTGGCATAGGAATTATATTTTTTTCAGCCTCGGAGCGCGGAGGTAACTGCCTCGGAACACAGAGTTTTTTAGCTAATTTTTAAATAATTCAGATATATCCGGAAAGGATATTACGGCTTTTTAGGATTCCATGGGAAAAATAACAGGCGAAAATTTGCCGTAACCCACCAAGGGTTATTGGTGCGTTAGATGTATTAAGATTATACGTTTTAACAGATAGATTGTCCTGCATCTAACACACCCTACAATCTAAAGTTGCTTTTGGTGATAATACTTTAGCGATGGTTAATGGTGTGACTGGTTTGGATGTTAGTGAGAGTATTGTGTTTGCTTGATATTTGATAGTGGCGTTGTCTGCGTAATTATGGAGACGTAGCACTGCTACGTCTTTACATTAGTTATCTAGTAAATAAAGGGGGTTGGAGGGATTTCAATATTCTTTTTGTTGTAACCAACTTTTGATTTCTTGTACTAACACAATACATTCAAATTTACTTAATTCTCGATCAAAAATGTATTCTTGTTCTTTTGTTTTGATTGAGATAAAGTTTTTTATTTCGTTATTTGCATTATGCATATTACATAGAGTTACATTTTCAATATCTTTGAGAGAACCTGTCTTATATATCTTTCTTGAAGTACCAAAAATTTTAACATGATAAAGACAAAAAGAATTACCATAGAAATAGAGCAAAATCGGATTAAAAATACTAAGAACAATGTAAAGTGCTGCTACGGATATAATAAAACAAGGAAGCGCTAAATAGGTATTAAGAGGAAGCCCAATCAGGGATATAAACATTGCTATTACACAGATATAATGAAGAGAATAATTTGTATATGTATATTTAATTATTAATTTATCAGACGAATTTTCTACGGTAATATCAGTTTTAGAGGGTACTAAATTTTTTGAATAATATGATTGTTCTCTAAGCCTAACAGGGCTATCATCATCATTAACTTTCTGCGATCGCAATTCTTGTAAAGCTTTTCTAGCAGTATCGAACCGTTTTTTTACATCAGGTTCAATAGCTTTTTCCAACCATGTAATCAAATCGGGACTTAAGTTTACTCTGTCAGCAAATTTAATTTTAAAATCTTCTTGTGGTAAATCCGCAGGAGATACTCCTGTAAGTAAATGAATCAAAGTAGTTCCCAAAGCAAAAATATCCGAAGCTGCAACTGCTCTACCACCAAATTGTTCTATTGGCGTATATCCGTAAGTTCCCACAACAGTAAACGTACTTCCTTCAACTGCTGCTCTATACTGTACCGCTCCAAAA
>JBCCSG010000347.1:0-7907 GCA_039200565.1 Cyanobacteria bacterium P01_D01_bin.50
CCTGCTAACTCAAAAGCCAGCAGAGCCAAACCTACCCAAGTTAGTGCGTCTCCTAATAAATTAGCAGTTTGAGCCGTATAAAGCCTCGCAAATACAGGATTTTTCAAACTGTCAAAGAAATGAAGCTTTGTAATCATGCTCTGGAGCGTGTTTATTAAAACTAATTTATCCTTGTTTGACAAAGGTATATCTTTTAAACGGTGGAGTTTTTTCCCAATCGGAGTTAGGGATTTCAATTCCATAAACGAGGCACATAATATCCATAATATCCAGATATAATTCTTCGTCGAAAAATTTATTTGTTGTCATTGTACTAATACTCAGAATATAAATGTTTTTTAAAATACTTTTTTATAAGTGAAAATACTTCCATGTTGCTTCAGATTTGTGTATATTAGCATCAATACGAAAATGATAATCATTATTTTAAAGAAGAATTTTATCTTGGGGTGCAGCCGGGATAACTATGTAATATTGATGACTATATTTCGGAATTCAATTTTTTGCAAAACCTCGTCGCAATATGAAAAATAAGCTCATGGGGCTGTTAGCATTTTTGTGATATATTTCTTACTTAATTTATTAGTATATATACGTATTTAATAATTACTTTCTAACTTTTTTGTTTACTTTCCAACTTCTTTGTTCTTCGATATTTGTTAAGATTTTATCGAAGAAGCGATGTGAGGTAAGATGCGAAGACTTAAAACAGAAGTCCCAGTTTGGCTTTCTGGGTTAATGGTAACAATAACCACAATCACTGTTGGTATAAACTTGGAAAGCTTGAACCGAGCGGAGGCTACTGTTGTTCCACAGATCCCAAAAACTAATCCTGCCAAGTCCTTTCCTAAGTCTATTCCTATCTACGTCCCGCAAATCAAGCCAAGATTTTGTCAAAAGGATCTGGAGTCTGCCATTACATCTATCGTTAAAAACCCAAGTTTTAAGACTGCAAGGTGGGGAATTCTGATCAAACCTGTTAGGGAAGCCAAGGTTCTTTATCAGTTGAACCCCAATCTTTCCTTGATTCCGGCATCAAATACTAAACTATTGACAACAGCCGCAGCAGTTAGAATTTATGGCGATCGCAATCGTGAAAAGCTTACTTCCCTTCGTGCTTTGCTAACTGCGGTGAATCGCTACAGCAACAACAGTAGAGCCAACACTCTTTTGCGCCGTATTGGGGGGCAAAGAGCAGCAAGAAACGCTCTCTCTATTCTAGGCTTACATACCAGTGCTTACAAGCAAGTAGATGGTTCTGGATTATCTAGGAGTAATCGCGCTAAACCATCGGCATTGGTATCCTTACTTCAGGGTATGTATGTTGACAATCTCAATAAAGTCGATAGAAACCTTGAGAATGATTTATTTTATAATTCATTAGCTATCGCTGGAGTAAATGGAACATTAAGAAATCGTTTTCGTGATACCCCACTCAAAGGCAAACTCTATGGCAAAACCGGGACTTTACGAGGAGTAAGAACCCTTTCAGGATACTTAGAAAATACAGATTATGGCACCATCGCATTTAGCGTTATGGTTAATCAACCAGGGCAGTCAGGAAGGCGATTGATTTCAGCAATAGATCGGATTTTGCTGCAAACGGCTCGGGTAAATCGCTGCGATTAGGTATATCTAATTTTTTGTTGAATCGGCTACAAAATAAATATTTAATGCCCATCCTTCGAGTTATTACTCTATTATTGTTTATTATCTCTATAAATTTGGGGTGAATCATAAATATTTTTATATGTTATCTATTGTTTTCTGATAATTACATAGCTATTTAGTAAGACTAGAAAACAAATATAATTATTGCAAATCATACAAAATAAGTTGAATTTCTATGAGACAAATTTTGCTGCCAATATTTATTTTTGTAACTTTGAGTTTACCAACAAAAACACTCGCTCATGGAACAAAAATTAGCTATGAAAATACTGAAGCAATTGTAATTAAGGCTGCTTACGATAGTGGTGTACCGATGGGGAAAGCGCAAATTTCGGTTTATGCACCAGATAATCCATCCCAAGCTTGGTTAACTGGAACAACCGATGAAAAAGGACGTTTTTTATTTCAACCAGACTCCACAAAATCAGGAAATTGGGAAGTTAAAGTTCGTCATTTAGGACATGGGGGAGTTGTTCGAGTTCCTGTGACTTCAACAGCACAAACAGAAGAAACACAACAAACACAGCAAACAGCAAGTCCAAATTCTTCCACCCCGGAACAAGTAGTCAGGGTTTCTGAGTCTGAGATTCCCGATTCGCGTGTGGCCGATCTTGAACATACACCCTTACAACGAGGTTTGATGATAGCTTCAGTTATTTGGGGATGTGTTGGAACCGCTTTATTTTTCTTAAATCGCAAAAAAAATGCACATATCTGATGGACTTCTTCCAGCACCAGTAGCAATTGGTGGTTATGCTATTACTGGTTTTGCTACCTGGTATTCGTTGCGTCAAATCAACCGTCAATCTGAACCAACTCAAGGTATTCCTAAAGCTTCTTTACTTACAGCAGCATTTTTTGTTGCATCTTCAATTCACATTCCTTTTCCACCCACGAGTTTACATTTAATTCTCAATGGTTTGCTTGGTGTGGTATTAGGCTATTATGCATTTCCAGCAATTTTAATTGGTTTATTTTTTCAAGCGGTGATGTTGGGACATGGGGGAATTTCAACTTTAGGACTCAATGCATTAATTGTCGGTATTCCTGCTTTATTAGTTCATCATTTATTTAGTTGGCGAAGTTTTATAGAAAGATATTTGAACAAAAGAGTTACGACAGGAATTTTTGCTTTTTTAGCGGGAGCATTGGGTGTTGCTCTGACGGTTATATTGTTTTTTGGTCTGGTGGTTAGTACTCTTGGCACTGGAGAGTATGCAGATAGCGAGCGTGCTGCAACTTTGGCATTAGTTATTAGTCACATTCCCTTGATGATATTGGAAGGAATTTTTACAACTTTTGTTGTGCTGTTCTTACAACAAGCTAAACCTCAGTTATTGGAAGATAATGGCTGATAAATTTGCTTTAGATAAATATGCTGATAAGGATTCGTTAATACATTCTTGGCATCCCAAATGTAAAATTATTGGCATCAGCCTACTCATTTTTAGCTTTGCTTTTATCCAAGATATTTCGTTAATTCCTGTGATGTTGGGAATAACATTTATCTTTTATTATATCAGTAAATTGCCATTAAGTTTTTTAGTTTCACGCTTGCGCTATCCCGGTTTCTTCTTATTGGGAATTATTTTTTTGCTGCCGTTTGTGCGTGGTGAAAATGTAATTTGGGAATGGAGCTTTCTCAAACTAAGACAGGAAGGAACTTTATTAGTTTTAGTTATTGTCTGTAGATTTTTCAGTATTTTTACAATGGGATTAGTGATGTTTGGAACTGCTCCATTCATGACAACCATTCAATCCATGAGACAATTAGGTTTGTCTAGAGTAATTGCGGATATGCTGATACTTTCCTATCGTTATATATATCAAATATTTGTTGATTTCTCTCAGATGCAACAAGCCATGAAAGTGAGGGGATATACCACAAAAAAACAATCGAATCGTAAATATAATATATCTATATTCAGACATATATCTGTTTTAGCAGCGGTGACTGCTTCTTTATTGCTCCGAAGTTACGAACAGTCGGAGAGGGTTTACGCTGCAATGCGTTTACGAGGATATGGTGATTTAACAACAAGTATTGTTCAACCCAATACAATCGACGATAAGCAAGCCAAAAATACTTTTTTGAGTCTTTTAGCTTTATTTGGTACAGTTGTAATTGCTGTCAGTTTATTCTTATGGGAAATAATTTAAGTCATAAAATAAGTAAGCATGTTAGTACTCGAACAAGTCATGTATTGAAGGTTGAAGAACCGTGAGTAGTGAGTAGTGAGTAGTAAAAATAGTACCAGGCAAAGTTCACCTGATATCGATATCTGAGATATACAATCAGGTGCTTTTTCATAGAATTACCATATAGAGCAAGTTTTTCTAAATTAGTCCGCTTACAAAATAAACTAGTAATATTTTACATAATAAAAATTTCTTTAAATCATAAAAATGATGCATAAATAGTAAATATTTAATTTGATAAAAGTATCTATTCTCTTTGATTAAGCCTAGGCTATGGTGCTAATGTATTTTCAATCTTGAATTAATTAATTAATTAATTGCTTTTGATGGGAGTCAGCCATCAGACGTAAGGGGGAAAGTCTGGTGTAAATCCAGCGCTGTCCCGCAGCTGTAATAAGACAGAACTTGTCTTTAAGTCAGAATACCCGGCAATTTTACAAAAAATACAATTATCTGCGAGGTACAGATGAAAAATATTATTGTTAGTTCTCCGTGGGGAATTCAATTTACCGTATTAATTTTGACGGTATTGGGGATATTTTCCGGGAATGATAGCGCTGCAGCACAAGATATCCTACAAGCATCAGATTTTTCTCAGCATCAAGGTAGTGCAAAGGATTTAGAGATAGTTCCAAAATTACCACCTGAGAATTCTTCAACTACAAATAATAATACAGAAAATCTTGCTCAAAATACCCCTTCACCAGAAGCAGAGAAAGAGGAAGAAGCAGATATTGAACTTACAGTTATAGGAGAAATATTAGACCAACCAGTTTTTACACCCTTTCGTCGGGAAGGAAAGGTACGAGATGCGACTCGTCCGGTATACGTGATTAACCGCGAAGAAATCGAAGCCCAGGGAGCGCGTACTGTTAAAGAAGCGTTGAGATTTGTCCCCGGTATTTTACCAGACGGTACTGTGGGAACAGAAATTGGTGGCTTAAGCAGTCAGTTTATTCGCGGTTCTAACACCGCACAAGTATTGATATTGCTCAATGGAAGACCAATTAATAACCTTGGTAGTGGTGGTTTCGACCTTTCAGAAATTACTACAGATATTGTCGAGAGAGTTGAAGTTCTTCCTGGTGGAGGTTCTACCCTTTATGGTTCCGATGCCATTGGAGGGACAATCAATATCATTACTCGTCGTCCAACAGAAGATATTACCACCAAAGCTCAATTAAGATTCGGTAGCTACGATTTGAACGAGCAAAGCATTCAAACTAGCGGTAAACAGGGTAATATCTCTTGGTTGCTAGGGTACAACCGCACTCGTGCTAACAATAACTTTGATTATTCCATTCCTGAAGTTGACTTTGATGGAACTAGGGAAAATGCCGATGTACTCTACAATAATCTCAATTTACAGGTCAATGCAGAATTAGGCGATCGCCAAAGTTTGAGTTTCAACACCATTTATCTTGCAAAAGACCAAGGGGTTTCTGGTGGTGTACCAACTCCCCAAGCTTCTTTTAACTCGCTTACCGATAATAATCGTAAGTACACCGACCAAGTTCTCACAGATTTGACCTGGAATGCAAAATTAGGAAAAGCAGACGATTCCTTATTAACAGCTAGAGTCTATCTAGATTTTCTCAATACTCGCTTTGACAGCAAGACTGGAGATATTAGCACCCATCGACAACTTGATATCAATCAAAAATCTTTGGGTTTCCAGGTACAGCATAATTGGCAAATTGCTGAAAATCAAAACATTACCTATGGTTTTGACTATCGTAATGTCAGCGCTGAAAATGTGACTCTTAATCTCGCTAATGGCACAGAAACCGAGAGTTACGACGATAGTATTGGACAAGGAGCGGTATTTGCCAAATATCTAGTTGATGTGACTTCAGACGTGCGATTAAACTTGGGATTGCGTCAAGACTTCAATAGTTTGATAAATGGTTCGGTGACAACTCCTGCAGTAGGTGCGCGTTGGAACTTAGCAGAAACGACTACACTTAGAGCTAACTATATCCGTAATTTCCGAGTTCCGGGCCTATTTAACTTATTTAGTAATTCTCCCTTTGCACAAGGGAATCCAGACTTAAAACCAGAAAGAGGTAATAGTTTTGATGTAGGTATTGACCAACAATTAGGTGATATTGGTTTAGTACGTTTTACGTTTTTCAATAACACCATCACCGATAATATTGCTTTCGATTCTGTCAATTCGACCTATGAAAATATCGGTAAAGTTCGGACAACTGGGATAGAACTTGCCTTAAATTTAGAGTTAGCTAAAAATGTCTATTTTTCTGGTAACTATACTGTAAATGATCCCAAAATTCTTGAAAGTTCTAATCCTGACGAAGTTGACCAAGAATTGAGATTTGCAGGTGCTGATAGTATTAATTTGGGACTTTCCTATGAAAATCGGCAAGGTTGGTATGCAGGAATTTTGATGCATTCTTTGGGTAGTTATCCTACGAATAATACTAATACAGAATCATTACCTGGTTATACAACCTTTGATTTTAAATTGCGAGTACCTGTAAGTGAAAGCTTAGCGCTTAATGGTAGTGTAGAGAACATTTTTGACCAGAGATTTCAATTATTTTCCGGTTTCCCCGATGCAGGTAGAATTGTACAAGTTGGTATGAATTATAAGTTTTAGGGCATTGGGCATTGGTAATTGGTAATTGGTAATTGGTAATTGGTAATTGGTAATTGGTAATTGGTAATTATTAACTTTCAATTATGGGTTAAATTCCCCATTGTCATACGGTGTAAGAATTGCGTTGGGGCATTATACCCCATTGCAATTCCAACCAACTTCGGCTCTTCCTTCAACATCCGTTTTAACTCCTAACACAATAAGAGACGTAGCACTGCTACGCCTCTACAACTAATCTAATACCACTATCAAATTTTTTCTTCCCCTGCTCCCCCCTACGGGTTGCGCCACTTGCACATCTAGGAAACCCTGGTGCAGCAGTGGCTTACCTGCTCACCAAAGCGATTGATTATTTTTTAATTGGAAGTCCCTTATGGGAACTCCCTCACCCAATGCTAAGATTACTCAAACGGCTTACATTCTTTATCGCTAAGACCTTTGACGATGATGCAAGTATTAGACTCAATCATACCAATGTAACTTCCTTCTGGAGTTCCTTTTGCACCGATACCGTCAGCAATTAAGGGCTTTGGTGTGACTTCAACCCCTGCTTCTTTAGCAACTACTTTCAATACTTTGTCATTAGCTGTTAACTCTGCAAAAACAGTGGGAACACCTTTGGATTTGATTTGCTCAGAAAGTTCCTTGACCTTAGTTGCGGAGGGTTGTTCTTCTGTATTAAGTCCCAATAATGTTCCTTCTACTGTTAAACCGTAAGCTTCCGCATAATAGCTCATGGCATCATGGGTTGTGACCAATTTACGCTTGTCTGCTGGGATTAAAGCAATTTGCTGTTTAATCCAAGTATCGAGTCGATCTAATTTGGCGTTATATGTTTGGGCATTAGCTTTGTAAGCATCAGCATTATCCGGGTCAATCTTGGCTAGAGTATCGCCGATTAACTTCGCCATCTCTTTGCCATTTTTAATATCATGCCAAACATGAGGATCTGGTTCTTTTTCTCCGTCTTCTTCAACTTCAATCACATTTGCAGTTGCTTTTTCATGCAGAGCAATTTTTGGGGCTGGGGTTTTGGTCGCTTCTGACATCTCAATAATGGAAGGTTCAAAGTTTAACCCAGCATAAAAGACTGCATCTGCATCTTCAATTGCTTTACGGTCTGAGGGTTTAGCTTCGTAGGTGTGGGGGTCTTGGTCGTAGTCTATTAAACAATTGCTGTCAATTTTGTCAGCACCAATTTTTTCTACCATGTCACAGATGACGCTGTAGGAAGCAACAACATTTGGTTTTCCATCATCACCTGCTGTTTCGCCTTCAGTAGAGTTACATCCAGTCAAAATTACGAACGCAGTCAAAGCCGCTGCACTCACAAGCTTGCGAGAGCTAGTTTGTAGTTGTTTTATCACTTTACCTTGGAAATATACTGTGAATATCATTTATGATATAGAATATCAAA
>JBCCSG010000348.1:0-7721 GCA_039200565.1 Cyanobacteria bacterium P01_D01_bin.50
AATATTCCCAATCTTGAGGCAATTAGAGAAGATTCTCAAAAAATTGTCGTAGAAGTGCAAAAATTATTTAAAGCCCTACAATTGCTCGCGAACAAAATACTAATTTTAATTGTTCTCGGAGCAATGATTATTATCCCTTTAATCATGAGACTAATTATTACTCCTTTTATTAGATGGTTCTATATTACAATCAGAAGAGGATGGGAGTTAATTATTAATTAGAAAATAAGTCAAAGGTAAAATACTAATAGTTGAATAACTCCTAAGCAAGTCGGCCTAAAATTTACCCGAACTTACTTACAGCTTGAGTAAACTTGCTCCAAAGCCTTTCGATATCTCACTATTCACTACTCACTATTCACTATTCACTTGCCCGGCATTACTATTTTCAACGCTAACCTTCCTGACTCCTAATTTCTCACTGCTAATTAATTTTTAATGGGTTCTCCATCGTGAAATGTCAATAATTCTCCAGGTTCAATTTGCGTCCAAACTTCGTTATCTGTGAGAGGCGTAGTAGCGATGACAGCAACTCTATCCGTAGGGCGAGTTAATTCGTTAAAATCAACTGTTACATCTTCATCAATTAAATGAGCTGCAGCAAAAGGTGCTTTTCGGACAATGTAACAAAGTTTGGTCGAACTATGAGCAAAAAAATGTTCGCCATCGGTTAATAAATAGTTAAATATACCGTGTTTGGCAATTTTTTGAGTGATTCTTTTGAGAATATTCAATAACGGATCTAAAGGCGGCTTCACCATGGGAAATTGTTGTCTCAAGCTTTCTAAAATCAAACAGAAAGCTTTTTCACTGTCAGTGGTACCAACAGGCTCGTAAAAATCCATAAATGGCAAATTAAAATCTTTCAAATCGCCATTATGAGCAAAAACCCAATATCGTCCCCATAATTCTCTACGGAAGGGATGACAGTTTTCTAAGATAATTTCACCTTGAGTTGCTTTGCGAATATGAGCGATCGCATGAGTTGAATGAATGGGATAACGCCTCACAAAATCCGCAATAGTCGAATTAACCGAAGATTTAGCATCCATAAAAATCCGACAGCCTTTTCCCTCAAAGAAAGCAATACCCCAACCATCTTTATGATCGTCGGTTTTACCTCCCCGCGCCGAAAAGCCTTCAAAGGAAAAACAAATATCTGTCGGTACGTTGCAATTCATCCCCAGAAGTTGACACATTTTTCAATTATCAGTTAACAGTTATCAATTATCAATTATTAGTTAACAGTTATTAGTTATCGGTTAACCGTTAACAGTTACCAGTCATGGATTTTTAATTTATAACTCATAACTCATTTTCCCACCTCATCCCCCCGCGAGATCCTCACTGCATCTGCCGTGCTCCTACCATATAGCGAAAAATATACTCCAATATTTCAATATAGTTACGTGCTTTTTCGGTAGATTCTGCCCAAACTGTTACACCGTGGTTGCGAATTAGTAAAGCTGGTATTTTCGGAGGATTTTGACTAAAACGTGATTTGATTTCATCTGCAATACGGTTTACCTGCAAATAGTTGTGGAAAACTGGCATCAAACAACAAGGGTTTTCTTCCCAAATACCGAATCCTTTGAGCATTTCTAATGACGGTAAAGGTAATTTACCCGCTTCTGCTAACCCGGAAACTAAGTTTGCTTCTACCGAGTGAATGTGGTAGCAGGCTTGTGCTTCTGGAAACAAGGTATATATACACTGATGTATAGATGTTTCCGCTGAAGGCTTTAAATTAGCTGAAGATTCCACTCTTCCATCTGGATAAATACGAACAAAATCAGTAATTGTTAACTCTCCTTTGGAGCATCCACTAGCTGTAATCCAAAAACTGCCATCGGATAAACGAGTAGATATATTTCCGGCTGTTCCCACCATCCAACCCTGTTGGTAAAAGCGAGATGCTGCCTTGATTAACTCAATACGAGAGTCTACTAAAGTTGTACTTTGCATAAAGGTAAAACTTACTTCCGCTTTTGTTATGAGTAGGGGGCGTATTTCAATAAATTTATTCCAGGGAATATACGGTTTTGAACGTTCCTCTGATACGCAATCTAAACGATCGCCAGCAAATACCATTGGTACTTGCAGCGACATATTTAGATCGATTACTGAATCACCTATAGAAATTTTCTCATCAGGTGGATACTTTTCCATCACCTGAACTTTTGCAACTGATAGAAGCTCGCGGAATTTTAATTTTTTTCCTCGTAACTCCGCTAACTCAATAACAGACGTAGCACTGCTACGTCTGTGACAACTCCTAACTCCTAACTCCTAACTCCTAACTCCTGTAACCTGTAACCTTTGTGTTTTCTTCTCCCTACCTGTATATTGAGGAACCCAACCTTCTTTACCAATGAAGTAACGTATTGCTTTAATGCGGCGATTCTGTGTTAAATAAAACCAGTGCTCGCATCCGGCGGGTACGTTAATGTATTCTTCTGGTTGCACTGTCAGTTCAACTTGGCTTCCATCTGGACGTACAAAACCAAATATTCCTTCTCCATCGATGATGTAGCGTACTTCATCATCTGCGTGAGTATGTATGCTGTCAAATTTCTTCAACATTTCATCTAGATTGAGAATTCCTGGATGTAGTACTATTAAATCCCTTTCTTGATAACCTGCTGTTTGCTTCAATTCCTCGAAATATCTCTCTAAGCTTTTTAGTACTTGTTCTTTCTCGTTGTCATCGAGACTAGATGAAGCAAGATGAGATTTTAATTGCTGATTTTCCCCGATTGCCCAGTGACGAAGTTGAATATTTAATGGTGCTAATTCTTCACTTATAGATTGCAAATCGGTATGAAATGTTCCATCTTCTAATTGTAAAATCGCCATTATTCACTTCCTACAATTGATAATTGATATACGCACTACCCACGTAGTGAGTAATAATTTTTAATTCGTAAATTGTATTTTTACTTACATAAATTAGGATATCATCCAACCAGGTTTTCCGGAATAAATAAGGTTTATTTAATCGATATAAGTAAATAATTAAAACTTTTAATTTTCTAATATTCAATTAACGCTACCCAATCGAATATATTACCTTGACAACAGTTTTAAAAAGGGTTCATAGCGAATGGGCATCTATTAAAAAAGTAGTTTAATATGGCACTAAAGAGCATTCACATTTCTTAATAACAGATAAATCTAATGCTTTCACCAGCTTTATGTCATCGCCCTGTCAGTCAGTGGCTTGGAATTAAATCAGTAATTATTGAGTGGTTAATGACTCCAATTTTAGTCGTATTACCGCTCTTATTTTTGATTTTCTTACCTTGGATTCTTCCTAAGTTTCGTTGGAAACGTTTATCGAGTGGCTTCGGAACTTTCTTATTGGTAACTTATATCAGCGCTCAACTTCCTTTAATCACATCTGTTGCAAATAAAGGTTTAGTTGCATTTGTTCCTCCAGATAGAGGTCAAACTGCAGATGCAATCGTAGTGTTAGGACGTGGAGAATTATTTAGAAATTCAAGAGTTAAAGTTGTAGCTGATCTTTGGGAATCGCAAAGAGCACCTTTAATTTTCGCCAGCGGCTCTGGTGATGGAACTGAAATGGTTAATCAACTAGAGACTCGAGGTATTCCTTCAGAAGTACTCCAGGAAGAACATTGTTCTCGAACTACTAAAGAAAACGCTTTATTTACCGCATCGATACTGCAACCACAAGGAGTTAAGCGAATTTTACTCGTAACAGATCCTCCCCATATGTTGCGATCGCTCTTAACATTTCGCAATGTCGGGTTTGAAGTGATTCCTCATAAGAGTAATGTTCCTCATTTAACTCAAACTAGAAAAGCAATGATGATGTTTTATGAGTACTTGGGCTTAGTTAAATATGGTTTGGAAGGAGAATTAGTTCCTCAAAATATGGCGAAACGAGAAAAACTACAGATTTTAGCGCAACAGTTAGAGAATAGAGGTTAAAGGTAATTAATCTTAAACTTCATGTAGCCAACTAATATATTTCTCCTCGGGGTGCACTGCCTTGTTTTATTTCATATCGAAGAATTTGATATCAAGTCCGGCTAATCACTTATCATATAGTCGAAGGTCAAATGCTATTACTCCTAACTCCTAACTCCTAACTCCTAACTTCTAACTCTTCACCATTCACTATTCCTCAGTTGCAAAAGATGGTATCCTGTACGATTAGTCTGCTTTAGTACAAGAGAACTATCATCCGAGATATATGTCTGATTTAATTTTGTTTTGGCATCGCCGCGATTTACGAATTTCTGATAATACGGGAATTGCAGCTGCATTAGAAAAAACTGGTAAAGTAGTGGGTGTTTTCTGTCTCGATCCTAATATTCTCAAAGGGGATGATGTCGCAGCGGTTAGAGTGACTTATATGATTGGCTGTTTGCAGAAACTCCAGGAAAGATATGCTCGAATGGGTAGCCAATTGTTGATACTTTGGGATAATCCCGTAAAAGCAATTCCTAAATTAGCGGCGACTTTACAGGCAAAAGCTGTATTTTGGAATTGGGATGTGGAACCATATTCTCAAAAGCGAGATGCAGATGTTATTAATGCCCTTCAAGAGAAAGGAATTGAATATTTAGATAAAAATTGGGATCAATTATTAAATTCACCAGACTTTATTCGCACTGGTTCCGATAATCCTTACAGTGTTTATACTCCTTTTTGGAAAAATTTGAGTAGTAAACATAAAGATTCTCCGGTAGAAATTGCTGATAAATTCGAGGGTTTAACAGCAGAAGAAAAAGAAACCGCCAGCAAAGCGGGAGTTGTGGAATTACCGAGGTTGAAAGATTTAGGATTTAACTGGGATGGAGAATTAATTATTACCCCCGGGGAAGAAGCAGCGCAAGAAAGATTAGAGGAATTTTGTAACAGTGCTATTAATGAATATCAAGAGCAAAGAAATTTTCCAGCAATTGACGGAACATCAAGATTAAGTGCGGCTTTAAAATTTGGTGCGATCGGCATTCGTACTGTTTGGAAAGCCACCGAAGACGCATTAGAAAATAGCCGCAGCGAAGAATTAGAAACGAATATTCGTACTTGGCAAAAAGAAATTGCATGGCGAGAATTTTATCAACACGCAATGTATCACTTTCCGGAATTAGAGAAGGGAGCTTATCGCGATACTTTCAAAAATTTTCCTTGGGAAACCAACGAATCACATTTTCAAGCTTGGTGTGAAGGAAAAACCGGATATCCGATAGTTGATGCTGCGATGCGTCAATTAAACGAAATTGGCTGGATGCATAACCGCTGTCGAATGATTGTTGCCAGTTTTTTGACTAAAGACTTATTGCTTAATCCTCAATTAGGCGAGAAATACTTTATGCAAAGGTTAATTGATGGGGATTTATCTGCTAATAATGGTGGTTGGCAATGGAGCGCTTCCAGTGGCATGGATCCCAAACCACTACGCATTTTTAATCCTGCATCTCAAGCCCAAAAATTTGACCGCGAAGGTGAATATATTAGGCAATGGGTACCAGAATTAAGTTCAATGGATACTCAATATTTAGTAACAGGAAATATTACACCTTTAGAACGTCAAGCTATGGGTTATCCCGAACCAATTGTGGAGCATAAAAAGCAGCAGAAACTGTTTAAAGAAATATATAAAAATCAGAAAGAAAAAGTATAAGGATAATAGTTAATTATAACTAAAGCATCTGTACAAAATTGTGCAATATGTCAAAAAATACAGCATATTTCATAGAGTTGCCCGTAGATTTGCACGGGCAGGGATGCTCGTACCGCAAGAGTTTTTAAATATAGTACTGTATTTCTAAGTAAACAGAGCATCCCTCTGGGTTAAGACAGCGTTGAATAAAAATAATGTTTCTTTAAAGGATGCTCCCACAAGTAAATGCGGTTTTTTATCTTAGGGTGTAATTTTCGTGCAAACCGATAGTCTTTTCTACGAAATATTCCAAGCAGATCCAGGGATTGTATTTGAACTTATTGGCAGACAATCTGCCAGAAATACAACATACACCTTTGCTTCACTTGAAATCAAACAAACTAGTTTTCGTATGGATGGTATACTTCTACCTCCGACTTATGCGACAGATTTACCCATTGTATTTGTTGAAGTACAGGGATATAAAGATACTAAGAAAGTAGTTTATTCCAGCTTATTTAGTGAGATATTCCTGTATTTACACGATTACCATCCTGTAAACGATTGGCGTGCTGTTTTAATTTTTACTAAACGTAGTCTTGACCCACGCTTGCCAATTCAGTATGAAGATTTTGCTGATAGTCCTCGTTTTATCAGGATTTACTTAGATGAGCTAGAAGAAAATCCCAACCAATCATTAGGATTAAGTTTATTACAGTTGGTTGGTTTGAGAAAAGAAATTGCCGCCGAAAGTGCCAGACAACTAGTTCAAGGAACTCGCGAGCAAGTTACAGATGTCCAAAAGCAAAGAAAGTTTCTACAATTAATAGAGACCGTCTTTGTTTATAAATTTCCAGATTTAGGTAGAGAAGAAATAGAAGCCATGCTAGGATTAAACGAACTTAAGCAAACGCGGGTTTATCAAGAAGCCTTTGAAGAAGGTAAAGAGGAAGGTCAACAAGCAGGCGAATTAACAGGTAAACTAGCAGCAGTACCTTTGTTGTTACAAGCGGGGGTAAGTGTTGAACAAATTGCCGAACAGTTGGGTTTAGATTTGCAAGCTGTTCAACAAGTTGCACGGCAGCAGTAATATCATGTCCGGTTAAACAATTATCATATTTGATCTGAGTTATGAGTTATGAGTTATGAATTATGAGTTATAACTAATAACTAATAGACATCTCCCATGATGAATGTAGAGACGTAGCACTGCGCCCCGTCTCTACAACGGTTGTGGTAATACTTTATTTAATTTCTAATAATTTTGATCGATACTAGCGCCTGGATTTGACGCAACTTCCAAAAATTTAATCAGGTAGTTCAAATTCTGGAGCACCAGTTTCTTCAGAAACACGCTCTATACTATAATTTTCAATATTATCTTCAAAGCGATTGAAGATTACTCGAACTTCATGATAACCAATCGCCGTAGAAGCACCTCTTGGTGGATCGCATTTTACGCGCATTAGAGTTTGAAACCCGCCATATAGTTTATTAACATAAAAACTGCGGATACAACCAAAACCAACAAAACCTTCCAATGCTAACTGATTTAGTGCTCCTACACCCATGCGACTATCAATTAAGGATCTGATTTCCTCTATTTCCTCTGACTCAGTCATCCGTCGCCATTGATTTAGCAGTTTTGACCATGTATTTGGACCAACTATTCCGTCAGCAGTTAATCCTTGAGCCTGTTGAAAATCAATTACGGCTTGTTTTGTTTGTGGTCCAAAATCACCATCGATCGCACCAGAATAATAACCAAGCTGTTTTAAAAAGGCTTGTAATGTGGACACATCTGGGCCAGTTGAACCTTGTTGTATTGTTGGGAACATCATCAGATTTCTCTACTGTAATTTGACATTATTTGCTACAAGTAAAGCGAGAGGATTCCCGAAAAACTTTAATAATCCAAAAAGTAACCGAAGGTTTGAGAGCTATACAGTCTCCTAAAGGGTTATATTCTTTGTGCGGCAATACAGTTTTTCATGTTTCTTGTAAATGTTCCATCAAGATTAAATCAATTCTCAGGAAATTTTAAGTATTTTCTTTTACATTAATCTTCATATGACAACAATGAATT
>JBCCSG010000349.1:0-7714 GCA_039200565.1 Cyanobacteria bacterium P01_D01_bin.50
GTCTCTACATCTTCAATTACCACATGAGCATTTGTACCGCTAAAACCAAAGGAACTCACTCCTGCAAACCTTGGATTATCAGAAATTAACCAAGGTGTAGTTTCTGTTGCGATTTGAAATGGTAATTCCGACCAAGGTATATAAGGATTGGGTTGTTGAAAATGTAGGTGAGGGGGAATTTGTTGATTTTGCAGCGATAATACTAATTTAATTACTCCTGCGATTCCTGCTGCTGCTTCTAAATGACCAATGTTGGTTTTAACTGAACCAATTTTGAGGGGATTATCTGCACTATAGTACTTTCCAAAAACGGCACCTAATGCATTGATTTCGATTGGGTCACCTAAACTTGTTCCGGTACCGTGAGCTTCTATATAATTTATCTGCGATGGGTCAATATTACTGTTTTGTAGCGCTTGGGAAATTACCGCTTGTTGTGAAGGGCCATTAGGAACGGTTAATCCACTACTACGGCCATCTTGATTAACTGCTGAACCTCGAATTAATCCTAAAATTGGATTTCCGTCTGCGATCGCATCGCTAAGTCGTTTGAGTATAATAATTCCACATCCTTCTCCTCTAACAAATCCATCGGCGGCTGCATCAAAGGTTTTACAACGTCCGTCAGTAGCTAACATCCGGGCTTTGGAAAAGTTAATGCTAAATTCTGGCGATATCAGTCTATTTACTCCCCCAACTAGTGCTGTATCACACTCTTGATTGCGTAAACTGTGACAAGCAAGATGAACAGCAACCAAGGATGAAGAACAAGCTGTATCTACTGCTATACTCGGTCCAGTTAAACCCAAAGTATATGATAAACGTCCGGCTGCGGTACTGTGAGAATTACCCGTTGCTAAATAAGCATCAATTTCTGTGACTTCCCTGGTAAGTAACTGTTGAGAATAATCATTGCTGCTAATACCAACGAATACTCCAGTTTTACTTCCTTGTAGATTACTAGGAACAATACCCGCATTTTCTAAAGCTTCCCAACTAACTTCCATCAATAATCGCTGCTGGGGATCTAAAGAAATAGCTTCACGGGGAGAAATTCCAAAAAATCCAGCATCAAATTCATATAACTGCTTAACAAATCCACCGTAGCGAGTATTTATTTTTCCTGGTGTTTCCGGATTATTATCAAAATAAGCATTGATATCCCATCTATCAGAAGGAACTTCAGAAATAGCATCAATCCCATTACTTAATAATTCCCAAAAAGCTTGGGGATTATCAGCACCAGGAAAACGACATCCCATACCAATAATCGCAATTGGTTCAGTTTTTGCTTGTTCTAATACTTGTAATTTTGCACGCATTTCTTTGAGTTCGTGCAAAGCTTTCTGCATGAGAGCGCGATAATCTCTTGGTTGCTGCTGATTCATGATTCCTTACCTCGCTCAATATCCATTAATTCTTGAGCCAGTAAATCAGCAATTTCATCTTCGGAAAGTTCTTCTGATTCTATTTCTGTTTCAACTGGCTTTTGTTCTACCTCGTCATTTTTAAAACCCATTTCTTCAACGAGATAATCTAATAATGCATTTAAATTTGGTCTATCAAATATGACAGTTGAACTGAGAGAAACTCCCAAACTTTTCTGCAAGCGGTTTTTCAATTCAACTGATGTTAAAGAATCCATCCCCAAATCAAAAAATCCTTGTTCTGCATCAATTTCATCTGGTTGGAAACCAAGAATTTGGGAAATTTGAGTACGTAAATGTATTTCTAAAAGATGACGACGTTCTGATGGTTTAGCATTTTGTAAAAACGCGGTATCTGGAGACGTTATATATAACGTCTCTACATTTGACGATATAAAATCAGTAAAGAATGGTAACTTAACATCTTGTTGCAAGAAAAGCGACCAATTTATGGGTATTACACCAACTTGAGGTACATCACAGTGTAATAATTTCGCAAATAAATCGATACCATCTTGCGGTGCGATCGCATTGATTCCTCGAAGCTGCATTTCCTTGTCAGCATTACGTTTAGCAGCCGAACCAATATCCGACCAAATTCCCCAATTAATAGTCAATCCTGGTTTACCAATACTTTGACGATAATGAGCCAAAGCATCCAAAAATATATTTGCAGCTACATGATTACCTTGTCCAGGAGAACCAAGTAAAGCCGTTGCAGAAGAAAACAGTACAAAGAAATCCAAAGGACAATCTTGAGTTAAATCGTGAAGATTCCAAGCACCGATAACCTTGGGATGAACAACATTAGTAAATTGCTCCCAACTCATATTTTGTAAAACACCATCATCTAATACACCAGCAGCGTGGATTATTCCCCGGAGTGGAGGAGGGGGGGAGGGGGAGAGGGGGGGAGAGGGGGTAGAATATTTTATTTTTGATATTAATTCCGTGAGCTTTGATTTATCGGTAACGTCAACTTGAGCAACTATTACTCTAGCGCTAGAGTTTTCTAAAGCTTGAATTCGTTGTTTAACTTGATTATCAGGTTGACTCCGACTGAGTAAAACTAAATTGGAAGCACCTTGTTTAACTAACCACTCTGCAATTAATAAACCCAATCCACCGAATCCACCCGTGATTAAATATGTACCATCTTTTTTAATAGAAGGGGAAGAAGTTATTACACCTTTGACCTTTAACCTCTCACCTTTAACCTTTAACCTTTGACCTTTAACCTGTATTACAACTTTACCGATATGCTTAGATTGCTGCATATAACGGAAAGCATCAACGGCTTGTTCAAATGGGAAAACGGTATGAGGAAGAGGTTTGAGTTGATTTGCTGCAAACTGGGATATCAACTGTTGCAGCATCGTTTGGATTAAATCGGGTTGTTGACGACACAAGTCTACTAAATCAACTTGGAAATAAGCTGCATTTGGTTTTAGTTGAGAAACTCTAGTAGAATTCCAATCTTGAGATTTACCCAACTCTACAAATCTTCCGTTGTCTTTGAGTACAGAAAAACTTTGAGTAATAAAATCTCCAGATAAAGAATTGAGAACAATATCTACCCCTTCACCCTGGGTAAGTTGAATTATTTCCTCTGCAAAATCAAGGGTACGAGAATTGAAGATATCTTTCACACCCATTGACTTTAAAAATTCCCATTTACCAAGACTTGCTGTTACAAATACTTCAGCACCAGCTTGTTGGGCAATTTGAATCGCTGCTTGCCCGACACCACCAGCTCCTGAATGTATCAGTACCTTGTCACCTGGGGAAATTTTTCCAAGATGATGTAAACCATAATGTGCAGTTAGGAAAGTCACCCCAATTGTGGCAGCTTCTTCAATAGTAAGTATCTCTGGTTTTATAGCTACCATTTCAGCATTGACGGTGACATACTCGCTAAAACTATTACTGGCGATCGCAATAACTATATCGCCAATTTTTAAATTCTTAACTCCATTCCCTAGTGCTACTATTTCACCCACACATTCACATCCCAAAGCACCAGCATCTCCCGGATATAATCCCAAAGCGTTTAAAATATCCCGGAAGTTGACTCCTGTTGCTTTAACATGAATTTCAACTTCATTTTCTGCTGGTTTCTTCCTAATGACGGGTTGAAATTCTAGATTTTCTAAAGTTCCTCGTTCGGAAATAGTTAACTGTAAAGGTTCTTTTTGAACTAAATTTTGATATCTTGCCAATCTAGCAACATAACGCTTGTCGCTTCTGAAAGCAACTTCTTGTTCCTTGTCTTCGGATAGTAATTCAGAGAATATTGCTTGTGCTTGTTCTGTTGCGGTATTTTGTGAATCTAAATCTATATTTTTGAACTGAAAATCAGTTTCCAGCGCTCCCACCTTACCAATACCCCACAAGGGAGATTGACTAAATCCAGATATTGTATTTCTTCCTACTGGTTGAGCATTCTGTGTAACTAAATATATTGGAATATCAAATATTTTATCTCCCTTCTCTTGCCCCTTGCCTATTGCCTCTTGCCCCTTGCCTATTGCCTCTTGCCTCTTGCCTCTTACCTCTTGCCTATTGCCTCTTAGCTCTTGCCTTCCTCCTAACAAAGCTTGAATCAAATATAAAACGCTAGCGCAATAGTTTTCTAAATCAACTTCCAACACTTCGGAATTCAGATTTTCAACAGGAGTAGCATCCAAACTCCAAAGATATACAATTCCTTTAAGTTGATAATTATCCAAATTTTGAATTAATTGGGAAAAATCCTGGGAATTACTCGGACAAACACTAAATTCTTCCTCATTGTGTTGTTCGTACTCTTCACCCGAATAAATCAAGATGGATTTTTCACCTTGACTTAGTAACTGTTGCGCTAACACCTTACCTATACCAAAATGGCGATCGCTATCTCCTCGTGCCTTGGGGTTATCGCAAAAAATCAACCAAGGTTTATCGCTATCTTCAACTCCCCTCTCCTTAATAAGGAGAGGGGCTGGGGGTGAGGTTTTTAAGGTTTTTGAGGTTTTCCTCGCAACAATGACAGCTTGCTGACTCAACAAATCCTCTTCATCCAACTCAGGAGCGATGGGAAATACTTCCTCAAACCCACAATCTTGTAAAACTTGCTCCCACTTACCAACCGATAACAAAGGATAATTTTCACGCAAATCCGTATCTGTAAATCTCCACCAACCCTCAGTTAAACCAAAAATCAAATCAACCCAACGTAAACGACGAGTACCTTCTAATAAAACCAATAACCCATTAGTCGCAAGTAATTGATTGACATTACCCAAGGTTTGCCGCATATCTTGAGTCGCGTGTAAAACATTGGCAGCAATAATAATATCAAAGGAATTTTTTAACTCATCACCAACTGTCTGCTCAATATCCAACAACTCATACTTAACAAAATCATATTTTTCAAACCTTTCCCGTGCTTTAGTCGTAAACAGTGGAGAGACATCACTAAAAGTATATTCAGTACTAGACGCATTAAGTGATGGTAATAAATATGCAGTAGTACCCCCAGTACCCGCACCAATTTCCAAAATTCGTAAAACTCTAGCGCTAGACTTTTGAGCAATTGACGTACTAACAACTTGCTCTATCAAACTATTCATCAACTTAGCACCAGGAGAATCTTGATAAAGCCCCGTTGCTGTAGATAAATCCCCTTGAGGAAACAGCAACTGTACCCCATCAATCTCTCCCCGTAAAACTTGAGCTAAACTCGAACCACAACGATGAAGTAAACTTAACTCACTCTCACCAACAGAATATTTTTCTAATAATTGTTGATATTTAATTTCTGGTTGAGAAATAATTGGTTGTTGTATTGGTTGCTTTACAACTTGCCATTGTTTATCTTCTTTAATTAAAACACCAATCTCAACCAAAATTTCCAACAAACGCTCCAACAAACGCTCGTGTTGAGACGCAATTTGTAATTTTTCAACAACTTCTACAGTAGAAAAACTTTCATTGACAACAAAATTCCAATCCAAATTATCAAAAGCTTTTAAAACATAACTAATACTCAAACTTTCAAGTTCAGTTAATAATTGCCGATAAATAGTAATTTCTGATTGATTAATTTGTTGTGGTAAATCAGGAATAATTTGCTCACCAATGGCTTGAGGAGATAATAAATAATCTGGTGAGCTAAATGTATTTTCAATAATAGCCTGTTCTCGCCATTCTATTCTATAAAGCCAATCTTCAAAAGACTGCTTTTTATTAATCTGATTGAAAACAAATTGAGAATCAACTAATTTTAATTGTAAACCTTCAATTTGAGCAACTAAACGTCCATCTGGTTCTACAAGTTGTACATTAGCAGTTATAAAAGATGAATTATTATTTTGATTTTCATCAAGTTCTACATAACTCCAGAGAATATTGCTTTTAGTGCCAGAAAAAGTAAAACTTTTAACTCCAATCGGTAAATAAGTTTGATTATCTGGTAAAACAGAACCTACAACCTGTAAACTCGCATCTAAAAGTATGGGATGCAATTGATAAGCTGTAGAATTAATAAATTCTTGAGGTAAACCAACTTTTCCTAAAGCTATTTTTTCACCATTCTCAATTTGATGAATAGCTTGAAAATATTTACCATAATTAATTCCTTGTTCTTTACAGCTTTGATAAAACTTCTCTACCTCAATTACCTGATTGCATTCAGTTTGTTTTTTTGATAAATCAAATTTCAGTAAATTAGAAGTTGTAGCAGTAATTTTACCACTCGCGTGTAATATCCAATTTTGTGTTTGTGAGTTATTGGATTGTTGGGTTTCTCTTCGTTCAACCCAACCTACGCTATTATCAATTTTCTGTGGGTTTTGTGTTGCTAAACTAAAAATTTCAAATTTATATTCTTTATTTGTAGATGTAGAGATGGGTGTTAGACTTAATTGTAATTTTATAGAAATTTTTTCTAAAATCAAAGCTTGATGAATTTCTACATCAGTCAATAATAATTTATTTGTTTCAGATAAATCTGAAGTCGCAGTTAATACCATTTCCACGAAACCCGAGAATGGCATAATTACCTTATCAAAAACCTGATGATGCTGTAAATAAACAGGATTATCTTGACTTATTTGATTTTCAAAATGAATTGTTTCTAAATTTGCTATATTAATTTGTTGTCCTAATAAAGGATGTAAAATTCCAGTATTTATCCTTGAAAATTTATTATAATTAGCAGATTCAATCCAATAACGCTGACGTTGAAATGGATAAGTTGGTAATAAAACGCGATTCCTAGAATAATCTTGCTCAAAACCACGCCAATTAATATTAACTCCATTGACGTACATCTGAGCCACACTTGAAAGCATTATTTGCCAATCTTGATTATTATTTCCCCCCAGACTCGGCAAATATAATATTTCTCCTAATGGTAATTTTGAAAATGTTATTCCTATCTCTAGACAAATATCACAATCTAATTTCTTAATAGTTTGAATTCCTTCAGTAAAGTTTACTGGTTGTGAAATCTTCTCGTACCAATAGGAAGCATTTGCAATTTCTGAACCAACTAATTTACCAGTAATATTATAAATTATTTCAATATTAGGGAAAGAATAATTAATTGAATTTGCTATTTGTTCAAATTCAGTTTTATTGCTAAAAGCTACTAACTTCAATCCATCTTCTAAACTAAAAACACCAGCAATAGTAGCAGCAACATATTCCCCAATTCCATCTGCAATTAATACATCTGGATTAATACCCCAGGATGTCCATAATTTATATAGAGCGTATTGTATTGCGAAAATTGCAAGATGAGTGGAGGGGGGAGAAGGGGGAGAGGGGGAGGAGGGGGAAGAGGGGGAAGAGGGGGAGGAAATAAGAGCTAATAAATCTAAATCAAGTAATGGTTTTAATATTTTGTTGCATTCATCTAAAGCTTGTTTAAAAGTTGGTTGGGTTTGATATAGTTGCCAACCTATGTTTATATATTGATTACTTTGTCCAGTAAAGAAAAATGCTATCTTAGGACGTTTACTGGTGGATATTGTGCCGATGAATAACCTCACCTCGCTTTCGTGCCCCCTCTCCTTGATAAGGAGAGGGGATGGGGGTAAGGTTTCTTGATAATTTGATAATTGTTCTAATGCTTCTGTGGTAGATTCAGCAACGATACTTAAACGATGTTGAAAATGCGATCGCCCTATATTCGCACTAAAACAAATATCCGCGAATGAAACATCACCATTATTTGTCAAGTATTCTTGGTAATTCGTTACAAGTTCCCATAACGCTTGCTCCGTCTTCGCTGATAACGTCAA
>JBCCSG010000350.1:0-7691 GCA_039200565.1 Cyanobacteria bacterium P01_D01_bin.50
GCTTATTAATTACATTCATTATTCTAGTAATTCTAAATCATTAGTCTGAATAAAGAAACCCTGTTTTTTAAAAAACAGGGTTTATCAACATCATAAATTCTGACAATTTATACAAGATTGCTATATTTGTGGAACAGCGCTATATATTATCTTAAATACGCTTTAACGTCTACAAAAAACAACTTACAACACCAAGAAACGGAGCCTGCACCCTGATAATATGTGTAATTGTCCTAGCTTAACCGAAACGTCCGGAAACATAGTCGCGTGTACGTTGATCTAGGGAATTGTTGAAAATTTGGTCAGTGGTACCAAATTCAACCATTTGTCCTGCACGGCTTTCATCCGTACTGAAAAATGCTGTAAAGTCCGCAACACGCTGTGCTTGTTGCATATTGTGGGTAACGATCGCAATTGTCAATTCACCACGCAAGCTATCAATTAATTCTTCAATCTTCATAGTTGCGATGGGATCTAATGCCGAACAAGGTTCGTCCATTAGCAACACTTTTGGTCTAACTGCTAAAGAACGAGCAATACATAAACGTTGTTGCTGACCGCCAGATAAACCTAAAGCTGATTTGTATAGTTTATCCTTGACTTCATCCCACAAAGCAGCACCCTTAATTGCGTCTTCGACAATACCATCCAATTCTGATTTTGGACAATGTCTAGCAATTCTGATTCCATAAGCAACATTATCGTAGATGCTCATGGGAAATAGATTTGGCTTTTGGAACACCATACCCATTTGACGGCGCAGTCTGTTGGTATTAACTCGGGAAGAATAGATATTTTGACCGAAAAATTTAACCTTTCCTTCAATTCTTACATCTGCTTCTAATTCACCGATGCGATTGAGAGATTTAATAAAAGTTGATTTACCGCAACCAGAAGGACCTATAAGTGCTGTAACTTGCTTTTGGTAAATATCTAACGACACTCCTTGAAGTGCTTTGAAAGTACCGTAGTAGAAAGCAAGGTTTTTGACGGTAATGGCTGGAATTAAGTTACTCATGAAGGAAGAAACTTGGATGATAGAAATAACGATAGAAATTAGTAAACTGCAACCCAAGAAGTATGAAAGCTTTGAGAGTAAAGCCTTACTTTAGTTTTCTACTGGTAATTACGCGAGAAAGAAGATTCAACAAGAAGACTAAACCCACTAATACAATCGAAGCTGTCCATACCAATTGGAATATTTGAGGATCGTCTTGTTGATAGAAGCGATAAATTAATACTGGTAGGGAAGCTGTGGGACGAAGCAAACTTTCTGACCAAAAATCGCTGAACAAAGCCGTGAAAATTAGCGGCGCAGTTTCACCAGAAGCACGAGCGATCGCCAGTAATGTTGCCGTAGTAATCCCGGGTAATCCAGCAGCCAGTACAACGCGAAAAGTCGTTTGGAAGCGGTTTCCTCCCAATGCTGCTGATGCCAAACGTAGAGAATTAGGAACAAGTTTTAATACTTCTTCAGTTGTCAAAGCGATAACTGGAAGCATGATTACACCTAGAGCAAAACCACCGGCAACGGCACTGAATTGCTTAGTTGTAGCGATAAAAACACCGTAAGCAAATACTCCAACAACAATTGAAGGTACGCCAGCGAGAATAGTAGTGATAAAACGTACAATACTAGCAATTTTGGAATTACCACCAAATTCCGATAGAAATATCCCTGTCATCACCCCAACAGGAATGCTAAATAATGAGCCAATTGTAACCATTTTCAGGGTGCCAACAATTGCATTAGCAAACCCAAAATCAATCACTTGCTTGACAAACATTTCTGGTTTGAGATTGGACAATCCTTGTCCTAAAATCTCCCACACCAGGGAAAACAAAGGTAACAGCGCCAAAAAGGTGAAAAAGAAAGCAATCGCCGTCATTCCATACTGGAACGCAAATCTTTCTACAGAAAGAGGACTACATACTTCTCTTGCTACGGACAAATCAATTTCCGGACGTTTTCTAGCACTCATTTGTCTCAACCTACAGAAAACATTTTCAACGCGAGTTTTTAATAGAAATTACTATCAATATTCAAGCAGCTAGGTTAGAAAAACTACTTCTTTTTTCTGTTTAACCACTGAACTAATATCACAGCACCGATATTAACTGCTAGAGTCACAACGAACAAAACCAGAGCTAAATAAGTCAAAGCTCCAACGTGCAGTCTATTTTCAGCCTCAGCAAATTCATTCGCCAATACAGCTGGAATTGTGTAGCTGGCATCCAGCAAGGAAGTGCTGATGAATTCCGAGTTACCAATTACCATCGTGACAGCCATTGTTTCACCTAAAGCGCGTCCCAAAGCTAGCATGGTAGCGCCCACAATACCAGAGAATCCAGCAGGTAATAATACTTTGAAAATTGTTTCCCAACGAGTAGCACCTAGAGCCATCGAACCGCTGCGATATTGTTTGGGTACTACTAACAAAACATCGCGGCTAATTGCTGCCATTGTTGGCAAAATCATAATAGCCAAAATAATTCCCGCAGTTAATAAATTATCACCACTAGGAAACTCAGTATTAAACAGTGGTATCCAATTTAGATTTTCCGATAACCAAGTTTGTAGAGGTACGATAAAGGGAATTAAAACAAAAACACCCCATAAACCAATGATTACGCTAGGAATTGCAGCAATTAACTCAACGATAAAAGCAATTGGCGATCGCACATAACCAGGTAAAAAATCCTCACTGGTTACTAAGGAAATTGCTAAGCCTACAGGAATCGCAATAATAATAGCTAACAAGCTACTTACAAGGGTTCCGTAAATGTAGGGTAAGGCACCATAAACCCCTTCAACAGTATCCCATTCTTGGCTCCATAAAAATCCGATTCCAAACTTTGCAACGGCTGGTTGTGCTTCCTGAAAAATGATATAAACCATCCACAGGAACATAATCACTACAAAAATTGCAAAAACGCGCACCAGCAACTTAAAGCCTTCCTCTAACCATATATTTTTCGCATCTTGAGCAAAAATATCGAGGTTGTCATCAACTGGTGAATTTGGTTGAACCGATGAATTAGCCATTATCCGTCATCTCGATTTTAGATTTTAGATTTTAGATTGTGCGATTTCAAGAACAACCTGAAAAAATCGCAAAGTCTCGTGTTACGAGCATCTTCGCCCGTTTGTATTTACATTAAGATGAAATCTGTCTGCTATACATTGCTAAAGACAAGGGTGAGCATTGCCCACCCCATCTTCCTTCAATTAAGGATTAGGATACTTAGTATAGGCAAGACATACCTATCACGATCCTGTTTAATAGATATAAATACAGAAAGTTTCACTTCTGTATCCTACCCTAATTACTTAACTTCACGGTTAACTTGGTTAATTACGCGTTGTCTAACACTAGCGGGAATACCAGTGTAGAGTAACTTACCGTTGAACTGTTGACCAGTAGTCATTACCCACTTGATCCACTTCTTAACAGCAGCAGCTTTAGCAGCTGTAGGATACTTCTTGTGTACTGTATCCATACTGTTAAATTATTTACATGCAGGCGTTTTACAAACGCAATATACGATATTTGGTTAAATATTCATTAATTCCTAAAAAACGTAAATAAAAAAACGCTATTGAATTAATGATAATACCGTAAAAACACTTTGCTTATTAATTCATTATTGCAATATTATATACTTTTATTCCAAATCTGATTTCAAATAAAATCCGCTTTATTTAATCAAAATTAAATAGAGCGGAAATTGTCTTGCAAAGCACGGGTTGAGGAGTTGTTAGTCCCGATCGTTATATTTGTCGATATTATCTAATTTTAAGATCGAGGTGCAATCGGTGCATGCAACTGGAGTTTTAATCTAGTGTTTTCGGCTTTTAGTTTTTCAACTTCTAATTCCAGTTCGATACAACGTTTATCAAGTATTTTAACCTCGTCAACTTTTTGAAAAGCGTCGCTCATAGCTCTTTTACGATTCTCTAATCCAAACCATCGCTGATAAGTAGACGTGTGCATTTCGACAGAATGTCCTAAATTATCTGCTGAAGCTTTTACCGGGATGCCTTGCAAATGCGCTCTAATCGCACAGGCATGGCGTAAATCGTATGGTTGAAAATCAACGCCTACTCGGATGAACCAAGCGCTGTTTTGATTACAAATAGCGTTAAGTTGCTTATGATTGTTGAGCGACTCAGTGCGCCCTTTAAGACGATGTAGCGTCTCCCTATCCTTTAGTTCAAATAAATCAACCCACTCAGGTTTGAAAGGTAATACTTCTCGGTATCCAGTTTTATTTGATTCGTGAACCTTAAATGTGTTACTCGTGTTCTCAGGGCTTAGTAGCCACTCTATATCTGGCTTGTTAAATACTTCTCTCGGGCGTAAACCATAGACTGCTAATAGCCCGTAAGCTAGCCTGTAAAGCTTCCATAACTCCCTAAATTCTTTTCTAAGTTTTAAAGATTGTTCTTGGTATTGAGTATATTTATAAAAATTAAGCATTATATCTTTGTCAGTGGGGATTTCTCGCGCTTTAGGGGTATACCTTGTTTTTAAATGATTAAATTTTGCGTCTATTCCAAAAAGCTTACAAACCAACGCCGAAATTTTAATTAATTCTCGCCTAACACTATCGCTGTCTGGTTTTTGGATAAAGTATTCAAAATTTTGTATTGATGCTTCTTGAGATAAATCAAAGCGTTTTTTAAATATTCTTTTATAATTGAAAAGCGTACCTTCTGACTTTAAAGTACGCTTACGAGTTTTGAAATACTCTTCTTCAAAATTATCTAAAATATTTTGAAAAGTTAATATTTTCTTGGTTCTTTTTTGTCCTAAATATTTGTCAGTCCATGCAAAAGTTTTTCTAGCGATAAGCTTACCAAGCTCGTAACTTTCCTCTTCAGCAGTAACAACACCCTCTAAACTCGCAGGTATTCCCAGGCTTATCTGGTATTGTTTTGTGCGCTTCCCATTCTTGGGTATATCACCGGGTTTGAGCGGTAGGGTTGCACGTAGCTGTAGAGAATTACCCCTTGAGGCTATTCTTACTTTTACTTTTGCTGCCTTGAGTCGGTAATTTGCAGCGTCAATCGCCTGTTCTACTTTGTCTACCATATGTGCTTCTTGTCTCTTAACTGCATTATTTATACCTAAAAAACTTCCGTCTGTGGTATTTGCTGACGAAAATTCTTTAAAAGCTTCCTGATAAATATCCTTAGTCATTCACTAATTATTCATTAAAATTTTGCTATTTGGCGTACAATGCAAATCAAATCGCAATGTAGTCACAACAACAGTTTATTAGTGAACCTAAGTAGAGGTCAATAAAGATTTTTCTTGTAGATCATCATCCAAGTCAAACCAACGATGGGATAACCCTTTGAAGAATCTCCAACGAATACGCGGTAGTTTGCGGGGAACTTAACGCTAGACAAACCAAGGTTAGCAGCTCTCAAGGAAGGAGCAATAAACTGTCCGCTTCTGTTTTGAACCTTTGCAGACTTAAGTCTGTTCAAACGAGCGTAGGAGTAGTTAACGTAACCGATACCACCAGGAGTACGCTTAACTAGAGCAGCTACACCAGAGTTACCCTTACCCTTTCTAGCTCCTTTGAAAGCCCATCTTGGCTTCTTGGAAGTACCAACTCTTCCTCTGAAGTAGCCGCTGATGGTGCTGAGGTGGTTGGTGAAGATGAAGGTTGTACCAGAACCATCTGCACGAACAACAGGTGTAATTCTACGGTTAGGCAATCTTACACCAGGGTTGTCCTTTCTGATTCTAGCGTCGTTCCACTTGGTGATTCTACCAGCGAAAATCAAAGGTAGAACTTTGCGGGACAACTTGAGGTTTTTAACACCACGCAAGTTGTAAACAACAGAAACAGCACCACCAGCGGTAGGAACTAAGATTGTGCCACGGCTAACTTTAGCGATTTCAGAATCTTTCATTGCTGCATCGCTACCGCCGAAATCAACGGTTCCCTTAACAAAGTTACGGATACCGCAGCTAGAACCACAAGAGGTGTAGTTTACTTTTAAGCTAGGGTGTGTCTTACGAACTTCACGAGCGTATCTTTGATACAAAGGAGCGGGGAAACTAGCACCTGCACCTACTAAAGTTTGAGCTTGAGCAACTGCTGCAAAAACAGGACTCAATGTAAGAGCAGCAGCAGCAACGGAAGAAGTTACGATTCTATTCAATGCGGTAGCTTTAAAATTCATAGTTTCTCGATTTGTGGGGATAGAGTTCTACGCGAGATTCCTACCAGAAATACCCTACCCTTTTTCTGGTTAAGAACTGTTAAAGAAAGCAGCAAACCTACTTTAAAATACGTTTAAATTTTGGTTTTTAAGTAATATTAATTATTATTTTTGTAAAAAAATATTTTTTTTTAAAACCCTTACAATGTGACTTAAATATCTATAATTAGGCTAACGTTTGTAAACAAAAAAAACAATAATTTTGTCTAATAATGGTACTATTGATATACAGGAGGCTATCATTTTTGACAAATAAAGTATAAAGTATGATATTTTGAGCTTGAGAATTCATACTTTTTACTTTAGAGTAATTATCTGTTTTCGCTCTGTGCATCTGTCTTTTATTGAATTTTCTTTGGCATTGTGCAATCCAGATTCCCAGAGCCAAATACATGATTAAGTCATTTCTTCTGAACAATTTGCTCGTTCCCTTACGACAAATTTCTGCACCAATATTGCTAGCTTCAGCAACATTGCATGGTTTGTTATTTCTAGTACCAGTTCCTTTGAATTTGACCGGCGGCGCAGGTGCGAAGGCAAAAGATACTGAAGAAAAAGTATCAAAAGAAAAAAATGTATGTGATGAAGATACCTCCCTTGCTGATGAAGCTGGGAAAGATTCTTTAAGTGAAGATACTTCCCTTGCTGATCAAGCTGGGAAAGATTCTTTAAGTGAAGATACCTCCCTTACTGATGAAGCTGGGGAAGATTCTTTGAGTGAAGATATCTCCCTTGCTGATCAAGCTGGGAAAGATTCTTTGAGTGAAGATACCTCCCTTGCTGATCAAGCTGGGGAAGATTCTTTGAGTGAAGATACCTCCCTTACTGATGAAGCTGGGAAAGACTCTTTAAGTGAAGATACTTCCGTTACTGATGAAGCTGCGGAAGATTCTTTGAGTGAAGATACTTCCCTTGATAATGAAGCTGGGGAAAACGGAACCGACGGTGAAGAGATTGAAGATGGAGACAATATAACCTCCGATCCAGATAAAGAATTGTGTGAAGACGATGATTCTGCACCTAAACCTAAAAGTAACAAAGATGGTTCCATAGCTTTAGGTAATACAGTAAAAGTACCCGGAATTCCCCCGTTACTAAGTGATTTAGATAACGAAACAGATGCTAAAGATATTGGAGATGGGGGCAATAAAACCCTTGATTTAGGTGATAGTGATTCGAGTGGAGCCTTAGATGAAACACCTATTAGTGATGTTTCAGCAACTAGGGATGAAATTCCTGATTTAGGTGATAGTGATTCGAGTGGAGCCTTAGATGAAACACCTATTAGGGATGTTTCAGCAACTAGGGATGAAATTCCTGATTTAGGTGAATCATTTGATCAAACACCTATTAGGGATGTTTCAGCAACTAGGGATGAAATTCCTGATTTAGGTGATAGTGATTTGGGTGAATCATTTGATCAAACACCTATTAGGGATGTTTCAGCAAC
>JBCCSG010000351.1:0-7655 GCA_039200565.1 Cyanobacteria bacterium P01_D01_bin.50
CAGGACTTACGCAACTGTCACAAGCAATGGCACGCTTCGCGTGCCGAGCGCCTAAAAAACTAAATTATAGACATAGCAACTTTTGGACGTTTTAGCTGCTCAATTAAATAATTTGAAAGTAAATTATGCTTTATTTTATAAACAGTTTGAGCTGTTTTATAAGCTAAGTTTTTAAGTCTAAGCCAGACTAGCATAGCGCAGGCAATATGATTTCGTTGAAGACGAGCTTTACGGCATTGACATGATTCAATACCTGTCAATTGCTTTATCTCTCGATGAAACTCCTCTATTTTCCAACGGATTTTACACACCTCTTGTGCAACATCCGCTTTATCTTTGAGATAAGTCATTAGTTGCGACATAGTCCGTCCTATCGGTGGAGACAGTAACACGGAAAAGTTTCACTTTTATATTAGCAGGAAACCCTTTAATTTTGATTATTTTACCATCTTTTAATTCTTCATCATTCCATGATAAATTTTTTATATTTTTATACTTTTCCTTTCCAAAACTATCATCAACTAAGCGATTAGTTTTTAAAGGACAATAATAAATTTTATCTAAACTATCGATATAAAGCATTAATTTATTAACAGCATACCATGTATCCATCAAAACCGTATCAAAAGGCAAATTCCTTTGATATACAAGGCTTGCTAGCATATTTTGTACATGCTCTACCTTACTTAAACCATCATTTTCCGGATTAAAAATACGATAATCTATTACCCAAAATTGTAGTGTTTTAGGGTTAACATATATGCAACTTACTATTCCTATGCCTTTAACAACACCATGCTCATTACCACTATACTGTCTTCGTACTATCTCTATTTCGTGCGAAAATCTTTTATCTATAACTGTGTCATCAAATATAATATAGGCATCATCGTCAACTACTATTAAATCTTTTACATTATCCCAAAGTAAACGAGGAGTTAGCTTTTCATTTTTTAGATAATAATTAATTTTATCATGACTAATATTTTCCAAGTGTTCTGCTAGATTAGTCATTGTATAGTTAATTTGACTACTCAGTAAGTATTGACAATAATTAAGTTTAGTGAATTTCATTGCTAACCAATTTACCGATGCACCCTATAATCATTTTCTCATGAAATTTGAACTACAACTTTAATTGATTAATTACTGTTAACAATTAGAAAAAAGGCTGATTTCACAGATTGTGATTAATAGTACTAAAATACTGGCGATTCGCGATAGGCGAAGCCGACACCGAAGGTGTATCGCAATGTGCCGGTTGCGTAAGTCCTGACTCTAACAAACCAACTAAGCCTTGGTGAGGGCAAGCAGGGGGAGAAAATTACTTTTTTTCTTACAATTAACCCCGCAATGTTGAAGAAGGTGAAGCACTAGGATTAACAATATTACATTTACGGCAGGCTACTCCTCCATCTGAAGAGACTTTAGCACTACCAGAAACTGAGTTATCTTCTGAAGTGGGAATTTTAGCAGTGGCTAAAGGTGTTGAGTTAAGCTACTACGCATAAAAGTAGTATATTTAGAAATATTATTTAAAAGCTAAAAATCTTATCCCTTTTGCCTTCAGCATGACAGCCTCTTGCCTTGCTGTTTAGTTTTTTAGTGTTGATATCAATATCGTTATTTTCGCTATTTTTTCCGAAGAATGTCTTCTACCTTTTTTCGATATTTTAATGCTGGAATTATCTTTTTGCGATCGCTGTTTTTTAGGTATTGATGAATTAAGCTGTAGAGATGATGATGTTTCAACTTTTTTTGAGACTTTAATACTGGAATAACCTTTTTGCGATCGCTGTTTTTTCGCTATTGATGATGTAACTAGAACTATTTTTTTACTTTACTTTTTGGCTTGAACTTAGATTAAAGTCGTAATGTTTTCTCTAAATTAATAAAACTTGCTTCCTTTTGGTTTAAAGGCTTTGAATCAGTCAAAGCATTTGATTCATTATTATTAAGCCTTAATTCTTGGTTAACTGAATTATTTTTATGAGCTAATTTCTACTTTTCCTGTTTTTTTAGCTTTAATTTTGGCTTTATGGGCTCCTGAATCGGCATATTGATAAAAGTTATTTCAATCGGCTGCTCTTCTATTTGATTTTTCTTGGATAATAAGTTAAATAACCCAGAAGCTATTATGCCAATATGCAGCACTAGTGAACAAATAAAACTGTAAGCTAGAAAGGTTTTTAATGCTTTTACTTCTTTGTTTCGCTGTTTTTCATTTATATTGCAAAAGCTCATAAACTCTGATCGTCAACTATTGATAAATTTGATTTCATAATATAGAGAACAGAAGATTTTTGATTGATTACTTTTTCGTTACCTCTTACCTCTCAAGAGCTACTCGGCGAAAAAACGTAGTAATTACTAACACACTTAATAGAGATACTGCAGCACTAATAATAAACATTCCAGCATATCCTGTAGCACTCGCGATTTTACCACTGAGCATTGAAGCAGCAACTCCACCAATAGAAACTACTGAAACTTGAAGTGTATAATCAGTGGCGGCTGTCTGGCGATCGCATTTATCCATCATTGCACTAAGTAGAGCTGTATATGCCATACCTTGCAATGCATTAACTGTTATAGTAACAATGTATAAAACTGATAAATTACTAATACCATTTGCTGGAATAATATACAACAGTGTAGCAATACTTGCCGCGAAACCAAATAAAATTAGAGAATTTATTCTTCCTAATTTGCCAATTAAAACTCCCGCAATTAGAGCACTAACAATACGAGCGCTATAGCTAACAATTCCTAACATTACACCAATTTCTGATAGCGATAAGCCCCTATCAACAAACAGCGGACGTAACATTGTCCCTGACATCATCTCTCCTCCCATATACAGCACTAAAACTAAAAGCCAAGGTAATGCTTTTGAACGGGAGAGAAAAATAATAAAAGGTCGAAAATAAGACTTAAAAAAGTTTGATTTTTTAGATTTATGATTAATTTTGCGATACGCGGAGCGTGATGCCTTCGGCATATCGCTTTGTTCTTGATATAACAATACTGGAATTAAAGTCAGTAACATTACTACCGACATGAGGATTAAACTATATTTCCAACCAACTCTATCGAGTAAAATAAGTACTCCACCACCACCAATAATAGCTCCAAAAATATTTCCCCCCGATTGAATAGCATTTCCAATTCCGCGTTCGTTTGGTTCGAGTAAGTTAACTGCTAAGGCATCGGTTGCAATATCTTGACTGGAGGAGAACAAAAAAGCCAAGAACATGCAAATAACTAAGGTACTAAAATTCTCTCCAATATCAATAAATGCACATCCAAATGTCACAAGTGCTAATAATACTTGAAAAAGAATAATCCAACCGCGATAATGTCCTAACTTCGGTAAACTATAACGATCGATAAATGGAGCCCACAGGAATTTTAAGGCAGAAGGAAGAATCAGAAAACTTAAGAAACCGATGGCATCCAGCGACATATTTTGCTGTCGCATAAAAATGGGTACAGTTTGAATAAAAAAGGTCGTTGGTATGAATTGAGCAGCGTAAAGTGCAGCGAGAAGGATTAATTTAAAAAGCATAAATTTTCATTCATAAAGATTTATTTTGCAATTAATAATGCATCAAAAAATTACCTCACCCCGCCGACCGCACCCCTCTCCAAAATAGCGGAGAGGGGAAGGGGTGAGGTTGTTAATCTGGTGAACTCTTTTTTCGGCGTTGCTGAATCGTAATATGAAATTATGATTTCACATTGCAGAAGACGTAACAGTGTTACGTCTCTACACAGGTTTCATGTTTTGACAAAATTTATATAAATGCAATTCATAGTTTAATTCAGCAACGCCCTTTTTTCCATCACCACAATAATTAAATTACAATGTTGCTTTTACTTGCACTCCATATGTAACGGGATCGCCAAATCCTGCTGTTCCATCTGGTACTGGGAATAAAAAGCCAGAAGTAATATAACGAGTATCAAACAAGTTGTTTGCATATAAATAAATGCCGTATTTCTCAGCTTCATAACCGATACGAGCATTTACGAGCACATATGGTTCTTGCTTAATTTGATTATCGTCATCAAAATAAGTAATACCATAACCCGTTAATCCAGCACGAGCATATAAACCTCCTTGGCTGCGATATTGTGCCGCTAAATTATAGGTAAATTGCGGTACAAAAGGAACTCGATTGTCGCTTAAATCCACTCCAGTATCAGAGTTTAGATAATTTTTGTATTTACTATCTACATAACCAACCGATGCAATTAAATCTAATCCTTTAGACGGTTTTGCTTTTAATTCAAATTCAACTCCAGTGGCTTTGACATCTATGTTGCTAACACTTCCGAAGAATCCACTTTCGTCAAATTGCAATACTTGATAGTCATTTACATCGTTGTGAAATACCGACAGGTTAGCAATCAAACGATTATCCAACCAAGAAGATTTTAAACCAGCTTCATAACTCCAGGTTTTTTCTTCTCCAAATCGCAAGTCTGATTCACCATTAGCACGGTAATTTAATCCACCAGGTCTATACCCTTTCGCTATAGTTGTATAAGCCATTAAGTTAGGATTAAGTTGATATTTCAAGCCAAAACGAGGAATCAATTCATCGTTACTGACTTCTTCATCTCTAAATTCCGGACGCAATGGAGTTAAACTACCGTCAGGATTTATTGACTCGTAAGTACTATCAGAAGATGCATCAGAAGATTCGTAACGCAAACCAGCAAATACAGTTAATGTCTCGATAGGTTTATAATCAACCTGTCCAAATACCGCATAAGTTTCGCGAGAATCATCTCCAAAACGTCGAAATCTCCCAAATCCTGGGAATTCTGTTTGAGCATCATCAACTGTAAAGTCACGAGATTCGTAATAACCACCTAATAACCATTGAAAACGCTCCGCTGTTTCCGGAGATTGGAAGCGTAATTCCTGCGTCCATGTTGTTGAATTAACATCATCAATAATCTGTAATCCTCCGGTGCTTCCAGGAACAACGTTTTCCTGACGGCTGTAGCGACGTGCTGTAATCGAAGTTGCTCGGAAATCTTCACCGTTATAACCAACTTTCACAGCTTGAGTATTTGTACTAAGCTTATTTAAACCTTCTGTCTCTAAATTAACCTCGAATGGTTCTTCCGGATTAATTTTGTTGTAAGTAGGATTACCGTCATCCGTAAAGCTGTTGTAGCTATTAAAAGATACAGTCCAATCTAAGTTAGGTGTCCACAATAATTGCCCTCTGCCTGCAAATCGCGCTCTTTCACCTATTTTTTCACCCGTAGCCAGATTTTCAATAAATCCATCTTGTCCCCTATAAGCTCCAGCGATTCGCAACGCTAATTTATCGTCAACCAAACCATCGTTAATAGAAAATTGCAATTCGCGACTGTTATATTTTCCGTAACTTAAACCAAATGTCACTTCTGGATCAAAAGTTGCTTGACGAGAAATGAGATTTACTACACCAGCCGAACTATTTTTACCATAAAGAGTACTTTGAGGCCCCCTAAGTACTTCTATTCTTTCCAAATCGGTAAAAGCCAAGTCTAGAAAGCCGTTATAATCAACCGGAACATCATCTATATAGAAGGCTACACTATCTTGAGCGGTAAGAAAATTAGCATTGTTAATTCCTCGCAGACTGTAGTTACTGAACTCAGTACCACCACCGGATGTGGGAGCAAAGCTAAAGTTGGGAGTATATTCTGCGATATCTTGAAAAGAATCGATTTGAGCGTCTTCGATTTCTTGCTGTCGAATCACCGTCAAGCTTAAAGGAATCTCTTGTTGCTCTTCTGGCCGTTTTTGTGCGGTAACGGTGAGTTCGATATCCGCTCTGGGAGTAACATCTAAGCTTAAAGTTAAAGCACCCTGACTATTAATTGCTCCTAGGTTTGGAGCATTTTCTACCCCAATTATTCGTACTTGTAATTTATTATCTAACTGCGTAATACTTATTGAAGCAATGCCTTCTACGGGATTATTTCTTACCAATCCACCATCGGGTAAACTCAACGCCGCATTCTGAATCTCTGCTATTAAAATATTACCTGACAATTTAGTAGTTGGTGGTAATAAATCTCCCTGAGGAGTTTCTAAAACAACTTCTAAACCAGTTTCTGTTTTTTGAAATCGTATACCAGTTATCTGCACAATTGCAGGAGTTGTATTTTCCTGTGTCAATAGATAAGAAGCACTGGTTTTCGGAAATTGAATTTCACTCAATTGAAGAATATTTGAAATTGATTTCTCAGTTTTTTCCTCAACCGAAGCTTTCTCCTTATTGATATCTATCTTTGTTTGCTTTTCTTCTGCTAAAGCTGGTTGAGATAGCACTAAATAAAATATACCTAATATCCCTGCGTGCCAAAGCTGTTTCAATTTCAAAATTTCCTCCCCACATCAAATGAAAATTTTGCTCACACTTGCAATCCTGCAATTCTCAGGCTTAAGGTCATATTATTTACTTGTTAAATAAGTATGTCAAATGACAGCTTGTCAAACAAGTATTTAGTCGTTGATATTGTTAGTTGATTTACAACTAAATTAAAAAACCCGATTTTTTGAAAAAACCGGGTTTCTATACCATTTAATTTTGAGAAGGAAATTAATTTTAATTAATTTTTTATGCCGAAATTATAATTTTCTGGATATTATTTTAGATATTGTCAGCTATCAATATAATATAGGAAGTTATAATTCAGCCGCTACAATGTTAAAGCAAATTATTTATTTTTCAAATAAAAATATAAATTTAAAATTAACTCAAATGATTTTCCAACATCGTCGCAATAACTTCTGGATGAATTTTTCTATATTCTTTTTTACCCAATTTCAAGATACAATTGGGCGAATTACAAGATTTTAAACAGCCTGTATGCTCTATAGCAACTTTTTCATAAAGCCCTCTTTTCCGTAAAATCTTTTCTAATTCTGGTAAAATATTTTGACTACCTCGTTTACGACAAGTAGGTTTTTTACATACTAAAATTTTTGGCTTACTTTGAGACGAAATTCTTTGTTTAGGACAATTTTTAATTTGTTTTATCCCATAAACTTTTAATTTTAATTTTCCACTACTTAAATTTAACTTGGTCACTCCAAAAACATTGATTTCCTCTCCTGGTGTTAATAATGAAGCAACAGATTCTCGCAAAATTTTCGGAATTTTGAGCTTTATGACTCCATTATGAGTTATCAATTCTAAAAATTTCGGTTTTTCTGGCTTTTTCCCACTAAAACAAATAAATTCGCCTTTAAGATTAATTTCTGATAATGTCCGGTAATTGTCAGCCATTTCGATTTTGGATTTTAAATTTTAGATTCATCAGCTCGATAGCGAAGCTAAAAATGCTTATCTTTTAATTCAAGTTTTTGCTCCCCTTTCGGGATGGTTATTAAATTGATATTTACTGCTTTGATCAAACTGTTGCGATATCACAGTGGTAATTTTTGAATCCGATATCTTACCCCAATCTGAAAATTCAGATTTTTTGTATGACAATGCTTGGGTTAATAAAACTATTGCGATATCAAAATGGTTGACTATAGCTTGATATTTGCTGGTTTTATAAAACTATTGCGATATCAAAATGGTTGACTATAGCTTGATATTTGCTGGTTTTATAAAACTATTGCGATATCAAAATGG
>JBCCSG010000352.1:0-7612 GCA_039200565.1 Cyanobacteria bacterium P01_D01_bin.50
AACCTTTACATAACAAAGGTTTCAACCGAAGCCAAAAAAAGTGCTAGTTTCATTTGTTGGGAGGGAAATTTAGTACTTATTACCTTGATATTTTTGACTTTTGATTTTTGACTTCCCCTCCTAGGGCGCTCATATCTTGCATCTTAAGATAAAATACTTAATTTTATTAATTTTGACTTAATATTTATACTAATAAAAAAATATTCTTAGTCCTATAAATAGGACTTATTATATTAGATTGGGACTTGCAGTCCCAGGTGGGTTAAAATAAGAACAGATAACTAGTAATAATTTTGACGAAAGTTCCATATAGTACAAGATGTGAATTTAGTCGTGTTTTAAATTCTGCATATTTCACGCTCATTTTTCTCCAGCAATCGCTAAATTACTAAATTATGTAACAAAATTTTGATTTAGGTTTGGCATTTTAACGTTAAGCTGCATAATTGACCTTGAAGTAGGAAAAATTCTCATCAATAACATGATTTTATGAGAATATTAACCATCATTTATGCTTGTTAATTTGATTGGGGAGAAGAATTTGATGTTGTGATAAAAGTTATTGTCATAGCTTCTTGATTATTGTTTGCAATATTATCACGGTCATGCAAGCAAACCTTTATCGTTTCGATGCTTATTGATAAATTATGAATGTTTTCTGGAAGCCTGTATTCCCCGTACTGGGTTGGTCTGTAAACGAGCAGCAAACTGGAGCGCCGTTATTGGCTGGTAATGCTCGGTTTCTCAACTTATCAGGACGACTTTTAGGTGCCCATATAGCCCATGCAGGGCTAATTTTATTATGGGCTGGTGGAATGACTCTTTTTGAGTGTTCCCGATTTAATCCAGACTTATCTATGTACGAGCAGAATTTAATTTTGCTACCCCATTTAGCCACTTTAGGACTTGGTATTGGTGAGGGGGGACAAGTAGTTGATATTTATCCCTATTACCTAATTGGAATGTTGCATCTAATCAGTTCTGCTGTATTGGGAGCAGGGGGAATTTATCATGCTGTTTTAGGTCCGGAAGTCCTTGATGAAGAAGGATTTGGTTACGATTGGAAAGACGGCAATAAGATGACCAGTATTTTAGGTTTTCATCTAATTATGCTGGGTTTGGGAGCTTTATTGTTGGTTTTGAAAGCAAGTTATTTCGGTGGAATTTATGATCCCCTGGTAGATAAGGTAAGACTTATAGAGCCAAATTTAGATCCAGCAAGAATTTTTGGTTATCTAGTAGGTTTAAGTCCGAAGGGTTGGACAATTACTGGAATGGCAAGTGTAGATAACCTAGAAGATGTAATTGGGGGACATGTTTGGGTGAGCATTCTCTGCATAGGTGGGGGTGTTTTCCATGTCTTTTCTAAACCATTTGGCTGGGCTAAAGCTATTTTAGTTTGGTCTGGAGATGCATATTTATCCTACAGTTTGGGTGCTTTAGCGATTGCTGGCTTCAGCGTCGCTTGTTTTGTTTCTGTGAATGAAATAGTCTACCCCAGCGTGTTTTATGGAGCAGTTGGTGGTGGCGCTCCTTCAACAAGAGCAGCCTTAGCTAGCGTTCATGCAGGGTTAGGGTTTTTAGCATTGCTTGGACATCTTTGGCACGCTTATAAAGCACGAGCTGCAAAGCGGGGAGTACTATACAATACATTTTTTGATTTCGTAGCAGAATCAGCGAATACACCTACAACTATACCTGCACCTGCAAATATTTCTAATTAAAATCGTTTATCGGGAGAACAAGAAAATAAATGACTGTCGCAACAGAAATGAGCGGACAAATTCCTTGGCGAGCTGGTAATGCTCGATTAGTTGATTTGTCCGGAAAATTACTGGGTGCCCATGTAGCCCATGCTGGTTTGATCGTACTTTGGGCAGGAGCGATTACCCTGTTTGAGGTGTCGCGGTTAGATCCTTCAGTGGCTATGTACGAGCAAGGATTGATTCTGTTACCCAACCTTGCACGTTTGGGGATTGGAGTTGGTGAAGGTGGTGCAATTGTTGATACCTATCCTTATTTTGCTATTGGAGTTATTCATTTAATTAGCTCTGCATTTTTGGGAGCAGGTGGAATATTTCATGCTCTGAGGGGACCTAACAAATTAGAAGGTAAATTTAAGTTTTTTGGTTATCGTTGGGATGATGCCAACAAAATGACCACCATCATTGGAATTCATTTGGTGTTACTGGGTTTAGGCTCGTTGTTGCTCGTTATTAAAGCCATGTTTTACGGTGGACTTTACGACGGTGCGATTCATAACGTGCGTGTAATTACAAATCCAACTTTGAATCCCGCGAAAATTTTTGGTTATCTATTCGGTACTGAAGGTAGGTTTTGGCTTGCTAGTGTAGATAACCTAGAGGATGTTGTAGGCGGTCATATTTGGATGACAATAATATTGGTCGCTGGTGGAATTTGGCATATCCGCACTACACCTTTTGCTTGGGCTAAGAAACTTTTTGTTTGGTCTGGTGAGGCATATCTGTCTTATAGTATCGGTGCTGTGAGTTTAATGGCATTTGTCGCTACATTGTTTGTGTCAGTTAACACTACAGTATTTCCTACAGAATTTTTTGGTCAAACTTTAGTATTAAAATTTGACCGCTTCCCAGTATTTGCCAGTATAGATGGTGCTTTAACTTCACGAGTTTGGTTAGCAAATGCTCACTTCTGGTTGGGATTCTTCTTTTTACAGGGGCACTTGTTTCATGCACTACGCGCAGCAGGCTACAGCTTTACTGAAGGTAAGATGATTACATCTACAAGAGGAGAAGTGAGCTAAGTTATGACAACTACACAAGATAATCTCCTCAAGCCCCTCGGCTTTTCCTCTGACGCAGCCCTTGGAACTAACTATGTTAAGGATTCAATGGATCCCTACTCTTGGTGGGCGGGTAATTTCCGGTTCCTTAACTTGTCTGGAAAGTTGTTAGGAGCGCACATAGCCCATGCAGGATTGATTGTACTCTGGGCTGGTGCAATGACCTTATTTGAAATATCCAACTACGACCCATCCGTACCGATGTACGAGCAGGGGTTAATTTTGTTACCTCATATTGCGACATTAGGTATCGGTGTAGGAGCAGGTGGACAAATCGTTGATACTTATCCTTTCTTTGCAATTGGAGTTTTGCATCTAGTTAGTTCGGCTGTTTTAGGTGCTGGTGGTATTTATCACTCCACCCTCGGTCCGGATAAATTGGATGAAAAAGGCTTTGGTTATCGCTGGGAAGATGGTAACAAAATGACCAGTATCCTGGGAATTCACCTGGTACTTTTGGGAATAGGAGCATTACTGCTGGTAGCAAAAGCGGTTTCTTTTGGGGGACTTTATGACCCAGCAGTGGAACAGGTGCGGTTAATTGAAAATCCTGCTTTAAATCCACTGACCATTTTTGGATATCTGGTGGGAATTACTCCCGATGGTTGGACATTGAAAGGAATGGCTGCTGTAGATAACCTAGAAACAGTTGTTGGCGGTCATGTTTGGATTGGCGCAATCTGTATTTTAGGTGGTATCTGGCATATTCGTACCGAACCAACAAAATGGGCTAAAGGATTATTTGTTTGGTCGGGGGAAGCCTATTTATCCTACAGTCAAGCAGCCCTTGCTTATATGGGATATTTCGCCGCTTACTTTGTCTGGGTAAATGATACAGTTTATCCTTCAGTATTTTATGGACCTGCTGAAACCTTGAATATTGATGGATTGATTACACCACGTACCTGGTTAATGCTGTTCCATATTATCTTTGCCAGCTTATTGTTAGGGGGTCACTTTTGGCATGCACTCCGAGCAAGGGCGATCGCGTCTGGATTTGTGTTCAGCGAGATGAAATTTAACCCCGATGCACTTTTGGGTGACACGCAATTTAACAACAAACCAGTTTTTGAAGGTATCGTACAACCCTTTCAAAATAATCCCCAGCAAGGTAGTTTAGCTACTCCCATTAATACTGATGGGGTTCCCACAACTTGGATTAAAAATCTGCCGATTTACCGAAATGGATTATCTCCGGCTACAAGAGGGCTAGAGATAGGTATGGCTCACGGTTATTTACTGTTAGGACCATTTTTAAAACTCGGTCCCTTACGTAACAGTGACCAAGCACTCCTAGCTGGATTCGGTAGTGCATCTGGTTTAGTTGTGATTTTAAGCATTTGTCTCTTTATATATGGAGGTTCGGTATATCAGAGAAATAGTAAGCCTGTAGGTGTTTTACCTGATAATCTATACACCTACAAAGATTGGAGCTTCTTTACCTCTGGCTTTTTAGTTGGTGGTGTTGGAGGTGTGATTTTTGCTTGCTTTATTCTCCTTGAAGTTGCGCGAGCAGGGTTTGCTTAGTTAGGCATGGGGTATGGGGCATAGTAAAGAGTTAGGAGTTAGGAGTTAGGAGTTGTTAACCGAGAATCTATCAATGCCCAATTCCCAATTCCCAATTCCCAATTCCCAATGCCCAATTCCCAATTCCCAATGCCCAATTCCCAATGCCCAATTCCCAATTCCCAATGCCCAGTTCTTAATCTTGAAAATTTATAGAGGTAGTTAAAATGTCACTTTCTTTATTGAGTTATCCGCTTTCGAGCCAAAATCAGCGTGTGAATGGTTATGAAATACCGGGTGACGAACAACCGAGAATTTACACCACAGATAACTTACCAAAAGGTTCCGATTTAGATGAAATTATTTGGGCTTGCTATCGACAAATATTTAACGAACAACAAATTATTAAACATCATCGACAAACTGCTTTAGAATCTCAACTTAGTTCTGGTCAAATAACAGTAAGAGAATTCATTAGAGGTTTATTATTAGCTGACTCTTTCCGTCGTCTTAACTACGAGTCCAATAACAATTATCGATTTGTCGAAATTTGTATTCAAAGAGTTCTTGGACGGAATGTTTATAACAACCAAGAAAAACTATCCTGGTCAATTGTTCTAGCAACCAAGGGTTTACAAGGTTTCGTCGATCAGTTATTGAATAGCGACGAATATATCGAAAATTTCGCATACGATACCGTTCCTTACCAACGTAGAAGAATTTTACCGCAACGAGGCATGGGTGAACTACCATTTGCTCGTATGATTCGTCATGATAGTTACCATATCAACAAACAACGCTTTGGTCTTGTCAGCGATGATAGTGCCGGTGTATATCGTAAAGTGCTTTTATTGGTACCAACCTTGGCAGTTACTGCACTAATTGCAACAATTATTCTAGTTGCTGTATAGCAAATAAACTCCTAGTAATAACCCTAGGAGTTTATTCTCTGATATATTTTACTGAAGTATAGATACGATTATATTTGGCTTTCAACAAAATCTTTTTGTAGAGCATGATTTTGATGTTTTTGCCAAAATTTCAATATTTCTTCGCAGACTAAATCTGGATAAAAAGAATGGAAAAAATGACTACCTTGAGGACATTTCCATATAATATCTCGAGGCTTTAACCATTCCTTCCATTTGTATAACTCCAAGTAACTTAAAATAGGATCTACTTGGCCCCCGGATATCATCAAAGGCATGGAAACACCGCCAACAGGTAGCTTTTCGATATCAAATAGTGAATGCATCAAAGGTAAATTGTCTAAATCCTTATTAAACTGATTAATTAACTTCTGTGGATGATAAGTTATTTCTTCCCTGAATAAATTATTAATCGTATTCAATAAAGCTTCTGCTCTACTCAAAGAATAAATTTGACGTTGTTGATAATAATTTACATGCCAAGTATGAGCAGGTTGTACAGGAACTGATAATAGGGTTAAAGACTTAACGAATTGAGGATACTGACGGGCAAATATTAGTGCAATAGTACCACCAATCCCATGACCGATCAAATGCACGGAAAATGGTTTAGTTTTGAGGTAACTATGTAATAGTTCTACAGCCGTATCCATACAAGCAGGTTCATCTAAAGTTTGAAAATACTCCCATCCAGCAATATCTTTATGCCTCGACAATCTTTTTATCAGTGGCATACTGAAACATCTCAAAGAAGGGCTACCGCTAACCCAAAGCACATCAAAATCATCACGAGATATAGACATGGAGACTCTCTCAAAGCAAACTACTTGATGAAATAATAATTTTTTGCAATACATACATTGCCACACAATGCACTAAGCCCTCACAGTCTAGATAAAACGACTTCAAGCATGACTGCTAAATGAGCATTAATTGCAATAAGCACTTATTGAATAATATATTATTTAGATACAAAATTAAAAAAAGTTTAAATTTTATAAATAAAATTTTGGATAAAGTTCGATAGGTTACAGATTTATCAGCCTTTACAGTGCGTTGTCCAGACAGCACAACCCACCAAAGTACGTTTATGATTAAATAGGGTGCCCGTCATAGCTTCAGAGACTATAACGCACCCTAAAAGATTTTAAATTATTTTGCGAATCACTTAACTTCCACAAATATCCCTCAACTTATTTAAATAAGCTAAGCTTTCCATTACATAATCATAATCCTGGACAAAATCAATCAAACAAGCGAGTTCACTCACTCCTGCTTTCTCAAGTTCGTCAATTAACGGACGACAACTTTCTGGTGTACCAATTAATGACCTACCTTTCATAAATCCTTCGACACCAAATAGTAATAAGCTATCTAAATCATCCTCGGAAAAATCTTTCAAACTAACATTTAAACCCATACCTTTTGCTAGACTTTCTAGTAATTCGTAATGAGTTTTTAAATAATTACAAAATGGTCTTCTGACTTTTTCTTTTACAGTATTTATATCATCACCTAAAAAAGTATGAATCATCAAAGAGACTTTACCGGATTGGGGATCGTGACCGTGTTTTTCTCTCTGTTTTCGATACAGTTTAATTTTGGGAATAATATCATCTAATGTTCCGGTAAGTAGAGAAGTTAAAACATTGGTACCGAGTTTACCTGCTTCCATAAAAGTTTCATTGGATTGACAAGTCATCCAAATAGGTAATTCATCTTGAATGGGTTTTGGTAATGTTTTAATAGTAAAGGATTTTCCGTTAGCATCTTGACGTTCGACAGCTTTACCTTTCCAAAGTTTTTTAACAATATCTACACCCTTCCACATATTAGCTTTGCGGTTTGCGTGACTATCTTTTGCTAATACGAAATCATCAACAGTCCAACCGGAAGCAAAAGCAATAGAAGCTCTCCCATTAGAAAGATTATCAACCACAGCCCATTCTTCAGCTATTCTAACTGGATCGTGTAATGGTAAAACACAGCTACCAGCACGTAATTGTACTTTTTCAGTAATCATAGATAAAGCTGCTGCTGTTAAAGATGGGTTCGGATATAATCCACCAAATGCATGAAAATGTCTTTCGGGTGTCCAAACAGCAGTAAAGCCATTTTTGTCGGCGAATTTTGCGCTTTCAATAAGTAATTTATATTTATTTGATTCGGCTAAAGAACCGTCACCGTCAAAGTAAAATAAACTAAAATCCATGGTAATTGGTAATGGGTAATTGGTAATTGGTAATTGGTAATTGGTAATTGGTAATTGGTAATTGGTAATTGGTAATTGGTAATTGGTAATTGGTAATTGGTAATTGGTAATTGGTAATTGGTAATTGGTAATTGGTAATTG
>JBCCSG010000353.1:0-7555 GCA_039200565.1 Cyanobacteria bacterium P01_D01_bin.50
ATCGCCATCGCTAACCTTTAATATTTTTAAAGTTAATTTTGGCACGCTTTTATCCCTGAATACTTAGACAAAGTAAATTTTTAGATCACCATTTATTCTCCCATGATTGTGGTCTATTTATTTATGCCGAACTGTACTAGTCTGATGTCTTTTACGGTAGAGATTAACTAAAGAAAAAGTGTTATCAATTAGTTTTAAAATAACAGCTACACAATAATCATCGCCAGTTGTAGCTGTATCTATTCCAATAAAATAAAATTCATTTTGTATAAAATCCTCATCATTTCCGATTGAACAACTCCTAACAATATCAGCACTAAAATAATTAGCTTCCGACTCCTGAAAATTTAAATCGTATTCCTGTTTTATTGTTGTCCAAGACAGTTTTTGTTTTTCGTGAATGTCTTGTAAAAAATTGGGATTGCTACCATACACAGGATGTGTTTTCCAATGAATTAAAACTTTCGCCCACCCTCCTGAATCTACCCAAGATTGAAAGGGTTTTGCAATCCCTTTTGAGACACCATTACATAGTATTTCAATATCTAATTGACCATTATTTGAATTAATTAAATCCCAGAAAAAGCCACTTTTACCGTTAGGAGTACTAACAGCAAAAACACGCGCTTTATCACCTACCATTTGCATAGCAGGTGCTAAAGCGTCATATACTTCTTTACCAGTTTCTAGGAAGGCTAATTCATCCAGAAAACAATCTACTACCGATTCAATTCCCCTTGCCGAGTCGGGTTTAGAATTTCTAAAAAGTATTCTACCTTTACCCTTAATTTCAATATCGCTAATATTTTCAGTAGTAGTTTGTAATCCCAAACTTTCAATCATTCGCTTCATTCTTCGAGCTAATAAAGATGAGTCAGTTTGAGTTTTACTGAATACTAATCCGAGATAACCTGGATTCAAACAAGCTCGCCACAACATAAAACAGGTGATGGTTTCAGAAATACCAAGTTGACGGCTTTTAACAATACAAACTGACCTTTCAAGCATCAAATTAACTAAATCTATTTGGTAGTCATAAGGATTAAAATTTACGACGTTACCGCCAGAACGAATTTTACATTGTCGGGCAAAGTCTACCCAGTTAGTAGATATTACTAATTGATTATCAAGACTTTTATTTTGTTTTTTACGAATATTATTTTCAATTCGATTCAATTTCGCTGTTGATAATCGTCTCATCTTCTACCTCATTAAATGCTAATTCTTCTAATCTTTGTAACCTGTGTTCAAGTTGGTACTGTTTAGCTTTTTCACCGTGGGTAAGTATCAAAGAAATAGCTTGTAATTTAAATTTAATTGGTGTTTCTTCACTAGATATAAGCACATCTAACTCATCAACTGCCTTTTTAGAAATAGCTGCTAACTTGTTAATAGCATCGTCATAAGCGTTGCTAAAAGCTTGTTGCAATGCATGATTAAAGTCAAAATCATTGCGCCAAATAGAAATAGTTGCTTGGGAAACGTCTAATTGTTTTGCAATTTCTCTTTGACTTTTACCAGCAACCATCAATACAATTGCAGCTTTGTGTTTTCTTTCTAACCTCATAGTCACCTCCAGTAGTCATAATATTTTAGACTTCCCCGCTTATTGAGGGGAAGATAAATTTTACTCGCCGTAAAGATTGAGGTATTTTTTCTCGATAATTTCCAAAATTATTTCAACATTCATATCAGTTTTACCCCTGTAACGATTGTTGTAATAGGAGTCAAACCCATGTTTGTTGATGTGGTCATCATACATAACCCTATGTTCATCAATCCACTTCTTAACAGTCTGTCCATTAACACCTGTAAGCTGTCTAAATATTGGATTAGTAGGATTAAGCTTATATTCAGCTACATCATCGTTATAGGCTGTAATTGCTTTCCAAGCGCGGTTTAACTTTTCTTCCCCACTACCAGCTTTACGACTGTTGAATAACATTCGATTATCCATTGCTTCTGGTTCGGGTAATTCAAGTTTTCTATACTCCATTTTTTCTTTTAAAGCTTTTATTTCAGCATCTTTAGCTAATAATTCTTGTTCCAATTCTCGAATTATTTGCTTTAATTCTGCTATTTGTACTAAGTCTGTAGTTGTTGTCATGTCTTCAATTTTCACAATATTTTCTAATAATGGGATATCCGTTGTATCCGGTTCATAATCGTCATAATTCAGAGTTGCAGCTTTAACAGTTCCATCAAATCCAATGCCCCCATTTTCTTTAAATACGGGAATAATATGTCCCGCAATTAATCCAGCATATTGAAGTCTCGCTTTAGGATTGGCTTTAGGCTTATCTCTAAGTGTGATGATTTTCATAGTACAAGCGCGTAAAAGAATATTTTTTCTATTTTCTCCATCATCTATTTTTGGGATAAAGTCGAAATATTCTTCAGTCACTTTTCTCAATGTTTTTCCGAATTTATCAGTTATTTTATGCAATGCATCTGTTGGATTTGCACCATACTCGATTGCTAATTCATAGTCGCTTCTAATTTTTATTATTTCTGAGTTACTTCTAAATTTTTCAAAAACAATTAAAAACTCTTTTGTAGGGATTAATAAAGGAACTATGGTAGTAGGATTTTTATCTCTCTTTTTAGCTAACCCATCTACTCGTACAGCGTATTCCGAATGAGACAAATATTTAGGAGAATTTTCTACAAGTTCAAAATTACCCTCTATCATAATTTCGGAAGGACGGCGACCGCTAGCAGCCATAAGTCCTACAGCCTTTTCCCAAGGGTCGCTAGAATTTAATAACCGAGTCATCGTTGCCATATATTTCTCTAATGAAAAAACTTTGACTTCTTCATTTAAAGCTGCATCTAATTCGTCCTTAGCTCTAACTTTCCCAGTCCGTTGAGCTTTTCTATCCTTAATTCCTTCTTCTACTTCTTCCCAGTCAATAGCATCAAGTCCAGTAAATTTAAAAAATTTGTGACGGTCAATAGCGATAGATTTACCTTTAGCTTTAAATTGGAAAAACATTTCCTTGGGCAATTCACACCCGGATGGTGTTAACTCTTTAAAAGGTCTAGCGTAAGGTCTGAGCTTATTAGATTTGGATTTTGGTTGTAAATTTTCAGTTCCAAGAATTTCCAATAATTTTTCACATTCTGCTTTTAACTCCGACTCATCAATAATTTTAGAAACTCTGTTGAAAAACTCTTGAGGCGTTTCTTTTTTGGTTTCTTCCTGTGGTGCGGGTTCCTTGATAGCTTCAATCAATTTGGTTTCTAACTCTTGTCTGGTAATTCGCGAATAGTTTTTTATTTTGTAAGTCTTAGCGTATTCTTGCAGTACTTTTTTGTTTGGTGCGGTGCGGATATCTGTTTCTGTAATTGCGGTAGTCATTTTAGTATATCTCGTTCGGTATATAAATAATATAACTAGTTCAACTTATGTTGAACACTATATGTGTGCCAGTTTGATTAAAAACGTTCAACTGTCACAATGAACTAGTTCGATATATGATTAACACGGTCTAGCAATACTACAGCGCTAAAAAACCATTAAGCTAATTTTAAGAATAGAAGTATCACAATATACTAAAAGGGCTGTAACCCCTAGTTCATCCCGAACCATACCTAGTACATAAAAACACCCCGCACAGACTTTGGATATCCGTGTGAGGTATTTAATTTCATGTAGTCTGTCTGCAAGCGGGACTGAGCTTAATACAGTCTCAGCAACGGTAGTACAATGATATTTGTGGAAAGGTTAAGCTAGTTTGGTCAACTAGCTTTTTAATCGAGTTCGACCTCCCGCGCTTCTATATCATTTTCCATTTTGAATAATTTCATCCCTACTTCTATAGCTTCAATAGCGCCGTCTAGCATCATTGATGCATCCATATCTTCGTTGTAATTAGGGAATCCTTTCTTCAAAGAATCAATGTAAGTTCCTTCTGCCATTTCAACAGCAATACAGATTATGTTGGTTTCTTCAATGTTGTAGGTGACTTTAAGTCTCCATCCCTCTTCATGGGTAAGCTTGCTCACAAAGGTAAATGTACCTTCACCTTCAAATCCACATTCTTCTTCCTCCCAGCCCATTTCCTCTAGCGCTTTTTTCATTAAGTTATTGAATTGATGTGCTATTTGGCTGCTCATAAAATCTTCTCGCGTGCTAGTTCCCATCTTATTTATTCTCCAAATGTTATTGCGGTACTTCCCTTTCGGGAGAGTCAAGGGAGGCATCGCACACTCCCAGAAAGCTTCTAACTTATTGACAATTTAATTTCTACATCTCACATCTACCCCTAATCTGTAAAGCTTGCGAGTTGGCTTGTATACAGTTTTTCGATAATCGTCCCATGAGTTCCCAAACGGTTAAACCTTGTAGCGCTGCTATCTCAGCTAACTCCATATAGTTTTCTTCTGGGATTGTGTATTGGCGTTCCGAGCGGGGCGGAGTCAGTCATTTAATACCAGTGATATTTACATCGTGAGGGTTTTCTAAAACACTTACTAAGTCAGAGTTACCGAGATGATTGATTACAAAGTGACGTATAGCTTCTACCTTGAATCCACCACCTGTGAGAAAAATCCGCTCATTTTTTCTGATTAATTGGCGAATATCCTTAAATAATTCCCGAACGCCGATAATTTCCCTACTCCAAGCTTGCAACCCAGAGTGGAGTCTTTGTCCCAAGTCCTTAACATCATTACCCAAATCCATCATCGCGCTGTACTCGTCGTTTACTATCTGAGATGCTTCCAACGCTTCTTTGAGCCGTGATGCACGATAAATATTTCCGCCGGTATCCCCGCCCTTGGTAGCTTCTTCAGCAAAAAATTCACAGATAGCCATTACTCCAGCACCACTAACAGAATGTTGCGTAGCACTACGAGGGATACCGTTGAGATTTGAGTAAGGAGTATGCGTTAAAGTCCCACCCCCTAAGTCCAACACGTGAAATTTCTTGTCTTTGTTTTTCTCAGCTTTCAAGATTCGTTTAGCCGCACAAGCTGCACCGTAACCTTCTGGATAGATGGAGTAATCGACAACGTTAATTTTAAATTCACGCTCATCAAACTCGAAACTAAGTTCTTTGAAAGTTCTTTCAATTTCTGCTTTACGATGAGTGCTTAGGGATAGTAGTGAAAGTTTCAAATCAATCTCGACAAGCCCTTCTTTCTGTTTCTTCATACGCTTAAACAAGAAACTATCATGCATAGTCAGAGCGCCGATAATCCATACTTGCAATAATTTAATCTTGTTATCATCCGCGTATCCCTCTTTTATAATTCCGCCGCTTAATGAGGTTGCACTTTCCCCAACCGCGTAACTTTTACCTTTAAGCTTGAACACTCCTAAAACACCTGTGGGTAATTCGTGTTCTTTCTTAAACTCTTGAGCCACTGATGGGTAGCTATTCGATATCTTATCGAGGTAGTACTTTGTTCTAGCACTCCCACCATCAATAAATAATTCTGGGATTGTTGGTTTGCGAGTTGTTTTCGGCTTAGTGATTTTTGGGGCAATTGTTTCTTTAACTTCAGTGTTGGTTGTGGTTGTTGTTCCGTTCATTGTTTGTGACATGATTAATAGTTTTAATTACTAGTAGGTTTTTGAGTTAATACTTGCTCTAGTGGTAAACCACGCTTAATGCGATTGTTAATAGTTGCTGTAGACCATCCAGTTTTTCGACTCCATTCTGTAATAGTCAAAGTTTTGTCTTGGTAGGTTATATATCTATTATTTGATTTGTTGCGACACTGTTCTTTGGGAGTAGCCCATTTGCAGTTTTCGGGACTATAATCACCATCATTATCTATTCTTTCTATAGAATGCTTTGGCGAAGGTCTTTTACCCATATCCTGGTAAAAAGCATCAAATGACTCTAGCCAACGTTTGCAAACCTTGATGCCTCGTCCTCCATATCTGTGAAAATTTGGCTTCCACGAGGATGAACACCTTTCTTTCATGTTGCGCCAAGCAGTATAGAGATACCTTCTTTCTTGCCATTCCGATTGCATAGTCATTCTCCTAAAACATTAAGCAAATCTAAAGATACATACAAGTAGTTGACTGTTTGATTTATCACTTGCAAATACGTAGATGCAATATTATCTACCAAACTATTAGAAAATATTTGATAGTTACTGTTAGCTAAAAGTTCTACAAAGGGTCTCCAAAATGATTGGTGGTTAGTTGGTGGTACCACTACCGTATCAACGAGCTTTGGTGACCGAATCGCTGAAAAGCCCGCCCAATAAAGGCGTTGAGAATCAACAAATCACCACCATTTTTTGTTGATTTAACCCTATAGGGGGGGTAGGCTGTTTTTGTTGATTTAGTTGACAGCTAATAGTTTGATATTCAGAGTTAATTCATTTTTAGTAATAAAAATCGAGGTATAAATGAAAAAACGTTTTAAACTTACACGTCATTTTAAATAATAAGAATAGTTTAGACACGTAGTGTCAACGACTACTCTTACTACTTAAATACATACATCAGACGCGAAAACTATGCTTGCAAGACTTGCAAATATATTTCTGTTGTCCTTTGTATTTACCGTTTTTAGCTAAATCTGTACTGGAACATTCAGGACACATGGGTTTAACCTCAGTGGTTTTAGTTGGCGAGTCTAATTCTGTAGTCTTTACCGATTGAATATTCATCACCTCGACATAGTTGTAACTGTCAAAATCAGGTAGTTGTATAAATTTAGGTAAGCCAGTGAGAGGAACTACCAGCGCAAATCTGTACGCCGCTGGGTCGGTAAAAATATCTAATCCCAATTCCTCATTCCTACGGTCGCAGTACTCCTGTATCTTCCGGTACTGCTCCAACAATCTTGTTTTATCCTCACTTGTTAAAGTAGTCAGCTTCTCAATCGCTGTACCCGCATTACTTCCAATGTGTAGCTGTACGCAATTATTCCAGTTGGAATGAGTCATCCCCGGTAACTCGTTAGCGTCCGCTGATTGACCAATATAGATAACTCCAATATCAGCGTGACTACCTTCCTTGATGGATATTTTTAACAGGTTCCTATAATCACTTGATTGCTTTCCTAAATTGGCAATGGTGTTATCAACCTCGTCAAAAATGTAGAGCTTAAATTTGTGGTCGCGACTATTGCGACGGCTATCAATTAACTCGCAAACTTCTTGTAAGCCAGTGAAGTTATCTTCGTGACTAGTTCCAGATTTGGGCATGCCCCAAAAATCTTTTTTACTACCGTGCTGTGGGTCATAGAGTTTAATCTCTCCCTTCCCTTGGCGAGAATTCATAATTGCTAAGGCTAAATTTTTCGCGGTCGGTGATTTACCACCAGTAGAACCAGCGGTTATTCTCACACGCTCAAACTTTCTCACGTAGAATTCAAACTTGCTGGAGGAAACCCAGATTTTATTTACATCCGCTTCCAATTTTTCAGTGGAAGTTTTAACTACTCTCCGTAACTGAACCGTGAGCGTAACAGTTGAATTTTGACGGTTAAATTCAAACTTTGGAGTAGTACCGTGTAGGGCATTGGTAAAAGCTGATACTTGCTCTAACGAGTTATCCGCTTCTACTTCTTTCTCAGTCAACCCA
>JBCCSG010000354.1:0-7510 GCA_039200565.1 Cyanobacteria bacterium P01_D01_bin.50
AAGAGGGGGAAGAATTTTTGATTCCTAACTCCTAACTCCTAACCAATTACCAATTACCAATTACCAATTACCAATTACCAATTACCAATTACCAATTACCAATTACCAATTACCAATTACCAAAATTCTTATGACTCAAATAATCGGAAAACCTCTCAATCGCGTTGACGGGAAACTCAAAGTTACTGGCGGCGCACATTATTCGGCTGAATTTCCTCAATCCAATCTTGCTTATGCAGTTTGTGTTGGTAGCAAAATTGCACGAGGAAAAATTGAAAAGATAGACACTCAAATAGCAGAAAAATCACCAGGAGTATTAAGTGTAATTACATATTTAAATGCTCCCTCACTCCAACCTTTGAAAACTCTATTACAAGGTGGAGGGGCTGGTGAAACTCGGTTGCCGTTGCAAGAGGCAATGGTACATTACAGCGGAGAACATATTGCTGTAGTAGTTGCCGATACCTTAGAACAAGCCACTTATGCTGCTAGTCTGCTCGAAGTTACCTACACCGAAGAAACTGCATTTGTGGAGATAGATAAGGAAAGAGAGCAAGCGTTTGCACCAGAAATGCCTTTTGGTAGGCCATCCATAATTAGGCGCGGTAATCCGGAAGTTGGGTTAGCTGATGCTGATGTTCGTCTCGAAGAGACTTACACTACCCCCACAGAACACCATAACCCGATGGAACCCCATGCCACAACTGCTGTATGGGAGGGGGATAAACTGACTGTTTATGATGCCACACAGTATACCTATGGGGTACGCCAAGCATTAGCAACTACTTTGAGTATCCCAGAAGAAAATGTACGGGTTGTGTGTAAATTTATCGGTGGAGCCTTTGGTTGCAAAGGTTCAATGTGGAGTCATACTATTTTAGCTGTTATTGCTGCTCGTGAAGTTGGTCGTCCGGTAAAATTGGTATTAACCCGTCCGCAAATGTTTAATGTTGTCGGACATCGTGCAGAAACCGAACAGCAAGTTAAACTAGGGGCAAATCGTGACGGTATTCTGACTGCGATTTACCATGAAGGTATTTCCCATACATCAATGTTCGATATGTTTATCGAGCCTTTTACCTCCATAAGCCGTATGATGTATGCTTGCCCAAATTTACAAACCTCTCAGCAGATTGTCCGCTTAAATAAAGGTACTCCTACCTTTATGCGTGCCCCTGGAGAAGCACCAGGTAGTTTTGCCTTAGAATCTGCCTTGGATGAACTGGCATATGCTGTAAAAATAGACCCCATTGAATTACGCTTACGCAACTATGCAGATATAGATCCTAGCAACAATTTACCTTGGTCGAGTAATTCTCTTAAAGAATGTTACCAAATTGGTGCCGAAAAGTTCGGTTGGTCGAAACGTAACCCAGAACCTGGTTCTATGGGTGATGGTATATATCAAATTGGTATGGGTATGGCAACTGCTAGTTTCCCTGCTTTATTATTCCCCGCTACTGCCAAGGCATATATGCTCCCAGATGGTAGCGTTGTAGTACAAAGCAGTACCCATGAAATGGGAACGGGTGTTGCAACGGTGATGGCACAATTAGCTGCGGATACCCTAGGTATATCTGTTGAACAAGTACGTTTTGATTTGGGAGACACAGAATTACCTCGAGCTCCGGTATCCGGGGGTTCTGCAACTACAGCTAGTGTGGGTACGGCTGTACAAGCGGTAGCTAGATCGTTAAAAGCAAAAGTATTAGAAATAGCACGTAACGATAGTAATTCTCCCCTCCACGGCGTTGCAGATGCAGAAGTTGCTGTTGAAAATGGAAGAGTATTTATCAAAAACAATCCAACTCAGGGAGAAACCTATTCTACCTTGCTAGCACGGCACAATTTGCAGCAAGTAGAAGCCTATCATGACGGACAAATGAACTCCCAACAACCGCAGTTTTCCAAACATGCATTTGGTGCCCAATTTGCAGAAGTGCAAGTCTCGCCAATTTTTGGAGAAGTGCGCGTTACTCGTTTTACCGGAGTCTTTGGTGTGGGAAGAGTACTTAACCAAAAGACAGCGCGATCGCAAATTATTAGTGGGATTATTATGGGCATTGGTATGGCGTTAATGGAAGAAACGGTTTTTGACCCACATATGGGACAAATTGTCAATGCTAATTTAGGTGAATACCATGTCCCAGTAAATGCTGATATACCCGAGATTGAGGTATATTTTGTGCCGGAAGAAGACCCCCATGTTAACCCCATTGGAGTCAAGGGTATTGGTGAAATTGGCATTACTGGAACTGCGGCGGCGGTAGCAAGTGCTGTTTATCATGCTACTGGTAAGCGGATTCGCAATTTACCAATTACTCCAGATAAAGTCATGTAATAAATAATTGATGTAGAGACGTAGCAATGCTACGTCTCCCTATATTTAGGTTTGTATAGAGAATTTAGGGGAGTATTCTTTTAAAAGACATTTCATTTAAACGCAAAGGGGCGCGGAGGGAAGCGCAAAGGAACACGGAGAGAAAAGAAGTAAAATGAAGGAATTACAAGATATTATTTCAGCTATAGAAAATAGAGAAACTCGTGAAAAAGCAGCTTTAGCGACTTTGGTGAAGGTAGGTGGTTCGACTTATAGAAGTCCTGGTGCGAGAATGTTAATGAAGGGAAATGGTAATACTATTGGTGCGATTAGTGGCGGTTGTTTGGAAGGTGATATTTTTCAAAAAGCAGAAGCTGTTATTGAATCTGGAAATCCTTGTGTAGTTAAATATGATACTACTTCGGAAGATGATATGATTTGGGGTTTGGGGCTTGGTTGTCAGGGGGTTGCTTATGTTTTAATTGAACTATTAGAGGAGAATAAATTACAGGAAATTGGGTTTATCAAAAGATGTTTTGAGGCTCGAACTTATGGTGCGATCGCCAGGGTAATTAATGTTGAATCAGAAAATAAAATTAAATTAGGACAACGGTTATTATTGAGTGGGGATACTATTATTAATAATTTGAGCGATGAGAATCTGTTAACGGATGTTTTAAAGGATTCTCAAGCAGCATTGCAAAATAATAGTTCTATTTTAAAAGAGTATCAGTTAGCAACAGGAAAAGTAGAAGTTTTTATTGAAGTAATTCAACCGCTTTTATCTTTAATTATTTTTGGTGCCGGTTATGATGTATTACCCTTAGTCAATTTTTCTAAACAACTTGGTTGGCATGTGACTGTAGTAGATAACCGCTCTAGAGAAGCAAGTAAAGAGCGTTTTATAAAAGCAGATAAAATACAGCTTTCTCCTCCCGAAGATATTTTAGAATATATAGAAATTACAGAGCGTACTGTGGTTGTAGTTATGAGTCATAATTATTTAGATGATTTAGAAATGCTCAAAGTACTTTTAACTGCTAATTTTAAATATTTGGGAATACTTGGTCCAAAAAAAAGAACAAATCGTATATTGCAAGAATTAAAATCAGAAGGAATTGTACCAAATGCTAATATTTATAGTCCCGTTGGATTAGATATTGGTGCAGATAACTCCGAAGAAATTGCCCTTTCTATAATTAGTGAAATTCAAGCAGTAATATCTGAGCGTAATGCCGGATTTTTACGCGTACGCAACGCTCCTATTCACGGCAATAATAGATAGTTGATAATTGATAGTTGAGAATTGATGAAAAACGTTGGTTTAATAATATTAGCTGCGGGAAGTGCCAGCCGCATGGGAAAACCAAAACAACTGCTATCATATCAAGGAAGCAGTTTGATCTCTCATGCTGTTGAAATTGGTTTAAATTCTACTTGTAAACCTGTAGTAGTAGTTTTAGGAGCTTACTTAGAAAAAGTTAAACCACAAATAAATAAATTCCCCATACAAATTATCGAAAATCCGCACTGGAAAACAGGAATGTCTTCTTCTATTCGTGCGGGTATTACTGCAATAAAAGAAAATAATCCGAAATTAGATGCAGTAATTATCGCACTTGCAGATCAACCGTTAATTTCAGAAGCGGTTTTTAATCAATTAGTTCAAAGTTATCAAAAAACGGAAAATATAATTATTGCTGCTACTTATGGTGATGTTATAGGTGTTCCCGCTTTATTTAGTCGTGTCTTATTCCCAGAATTAATTAACCTTGGAGGTGATAGAGGTGCAAAAGCTTTGATGCGTAAATATAAAGATCGAGTATTAAGTATTTCAATACCTACTGCAGCGATTGATATTGATACGCCGGAAGATTATGAAAAGTTATTAATAGGTTAGTAGTCGCGCTGTCTTCGCATATTAATTTTGAGCGCTGAAGCGCTACTACGAACTTTAATCTATGATAATTGATAAGAGTTTCACAAAGGAAAAATCCTTGAATCCACTACCACAAAAAGCAAAGTTACAAACTCTCCTGGAAAAAATCCAGTCTAATGATGATTCTCCCGTAACAAATTTAACCTTAAACGAAACTTTAGTAGAAGAAATTGAGCAATTAACGAGGGAAGTAGAAGAGGTTAATCCCAATCCCCAACCGCTACTTTACGCTACTTCTTTATTAAATGGAAGTTGGTTATTACAATATTCTACAGCTAGGGAAATACGTTCTTTATCTTCTCTGCCATTGGGTTTAAAAATCGGTAGAGTTTATCAAGAAATTGATGTTGCAAAGAAATCTTTTTTCAATCTAGCTTTTGTGAAACATCCTTTAGGATTAGTATCGGGAAATGTGAAAGTAACGGCAACTTTTGAACCCGCTAAAGAAGAAAGTAACAAACGTATTAACGTTAAATTTGATCGACGTTACCTGTCAATTGAAAAAATTCTCGGTATTCAAACCCCAAAACTCAATCCATTTAAAGTTGTTCAAGCTAATAATCCCCAAGGTAGAATTCCCTCTCTTGACGTTACTTATTTAGATGACACCATGAGAATTGGGCGGGGAGGAGATGGAAGTTTATTTATTCTCAACCGTGTTTAATTATGACAAGCAATCAACGCCAACGCTATCAACAAATAATTTTATCTCACGCTAGGAAACCGCAAAATAAAGGTAAAACTAACCCCATACATCGTCAATATCAAGGAGAAAATCCCTATTGTGGAGATAAAGTTGATATTACTTTGATGCTAGATGAAACAGAAACAAAAATAGAAGATATTAAATTTGAAGGTACCGGATGTGCTTTATGTCTTGCTTCTGCCGATTTAATGGCGAATGCTGTTAAGGGCAAGGATATTTCAGAAGCACTATTGATGGTGGAAGATTTTCGCAAGATGGTGGTGGGAGAAACTACCTTAAAACCGCCTTTGGAAAAACTAAATATTATGCAAAGTGTTTCTCAATTTCCTATGCGGGTTAAATGTGTTACTTTAGCTTGGCATACTTTGAAAGGTGCTCTGGATATAAATTAATTATCAGGTATTTGGCTATCAGTAAACTAGTGGGAAAAATGACAGTACTCAAAAGTATTAAATCCCCTTGCAGTTTAGGATTGAGGGAGGGAGTGAGAGAGAAATTCTTATAAGTAATCTTAGAGCGCGATCGCAGTATAAAATGTATTATTTAGGAATTATATCGCGATCGCAATGAAAAAAATCAAGTCCAACAAAGTAGGATACTTTTTTAATCTAGGAAGAGGTTTGGCATCTAGCATCAAATCGATAAAAATTTTTGCAATCTCTATCGTTATAGTCTTCTGCTCAAATTTATCTCCCGCAGTTGCTCTAACACAAATCGATCCTGTGATTGAAGAGCAAGTTATTCAAATATTACGAGAGCATCCAGAAGTAATTACAGAATCGGTTGAGCGTTACCAAAAGCAGCAATTGGAAGAAAAACAGAAAGCAACGAAGGCATTGCTGGAACAATTTCAGACAACACCTGAAAAATTGATTGCTCAATCTCCCGTCACAGGTGATATTCAAGATAAAATAATCCTGGCTGAATTTTCTGATTTTCAGTGCCCTTATTGTGGAAGAGCCAGTAAAACGGTATCACAATTCATTGACAAATATAGCGATCGCGTCGTACTAGTTTACAAACATTTTCCATTAACAAGAATACATCCCCAAGCATATCCTGCAGCTAAAGCAGCTTGGGCTGCTGCACAGCAAGGTAAATTTTGGGAATACCATGATGCTCTCTTCAGCCAACAAAAACAATTAGGGGAATCACTCTATGTAGGAATAGCTGAGGCACTCTCACTTGATATAGAACAATTCAATCGCGATCGCAATAGTGTAACAGCCCAAATCGCGATTGAGCAAGATATGGAACTTGGCAACCAATTAGGCGTAAGTGGAACACCTTTCTTTGTAATGAAAGATAAAGTATTTTCAGGAGCAGTTGAGCTCTCAGAATTTGAAAAGTTGTTGGCTGAGGTTAGTTAAGGGTATTCATAGGAATTTTTTCTTCTTAAAAAAATCATGGGTGCCCGTCAATTGTAATAAAAAGTACAGCAAAATCCCAGATCGAGAAGGGTTTTGAAATTTAAACTTTTTCACCTTCAGTAATGGTTGTATTTTTAGCATAACTGAAGAATCATAATTATTGAATCTATTGGGTAATAATTACTAAAAAAAATGATGGGTATCAGCTTAGTTCCTATACCTATTTTTTTTATGGGTTACTATTTTAATCAATATGTTTTTTTCGTGCATTTTCTATGTAAATTTTTCATAAAGGTCTTCTATGATACAACTCTTCTGAAGAAAATCTATTATCTTGGCATGTATATTTGTTGTATTCATTTCTATATAAATCAGGGCAAACGCATCTTGTCAATAGAAATCCTATTTTATCAATAAAACTCTATTGATTGAGGATAGATGATATGACATTTTCTACTTTCCATATACAGTTAAAAAAATAAAATTAACGACAAATCTTATTTCCACGGGAAAACACAAATAAAGATTTCTGTCTATTAAATTTAGTTAATTTTAGATGCGTTTACCTTGTTATATCAATGCTATTTAACTCTCTTGAATTCATATTTTTATATCTACCAATCACTCTATTGATATTTTTCGGGATTGGTAAACTAGGTAATTATCGATTGGCAATAGTTTTTCTCGTCGCAGCTTCGCTATCTTTCTACGGTTGGTGGAATCCACCATACTTACTACTACTAATCTTTTCCCTAATATTTAACTACTTTATCGGCTCGGCTTTAAGCGAAAAGTTCAAAATACCTATTGGTAAAAAGTTACTTCTTACTCTAGGAATTATCGTAAATCTGTCTCTGATTGGTTATTTCAAGTACGCTAACTTCTTTCTCTCTACTGTTGGGGATTTACTGGGAAGGAATTTTAATCTCGATAATATTATCCTACCTCTAGCGATATCATTCTTTACCTTTCAGCAAATCGCTTATCTGGTAGATGCTTACAAAGGAGAAACGAAAGAATATAACTTACTTGATTACTGCCTTTTCGTAACTTTTTTCCCACAATTGATTGCTGGTCCAATTGTACATCATAAAGAGGTGATGCCTCAATTTGCTGAATCTACTACTTATCGGTTTAACCCGGAAAATATGGCAGTGGGAATCACTATTTTTAGT
>JBCCSG010000355.1:0-7502 GCA_039200565.1 Cyanobacteria bacterium P01_D01_bin.50
AGCACTGGCGCAGGTTGCCATTAATAATTCAGATACTACCTTTCCCGCTGTAGGTGTGGAGGGTTTAAAGACTGCCCTCAATGACTCCAATCCTGTAGTTAATATTGCTGCTGCTATGGCTTTGGGAGAGATTGGCTCTCCTGCTGTGGATGTTTTGCTTGAGGCATTGCAAGCCACGGATAACCCGGCGCTGGCAATTTCTCTTGTGAATGCCCTTGCGTCTATCGGGGATAGCCGAGTCATAGAAGTACTGACATCTTTGACTGAAGATGAATCTACTGATGACTATGTGCGAGAATCAGCTGTTAGTGCATTATCTCGTATGGAAATGGTAGCTAACTACCAACGCTAGCCTATCGGCTAGGTTTTAGTTTTCAAGTTCACAATGTATTATCTCCCATACTCCGAGGAAATTCAAGTACCTTTGCTCGGCAGTCTAAGTATTCCCTTGCCAAAAAAATAAATTAAAAATAACAATTCAAAAGAGAAATATGCGTAATTTTTCTTGCCATATGGTTGTTTTGTCGCAATAAACAACTGAGCTAGAAAAGTTACGCTTTCGTAGTTTGTTCGCGTAATTAATCAGCGAACAATTATTTTTTGTCCAACATCCAATTATTCAGTTTTATGCTTGTTTGATTAGATGCTTAACCATATTATCTTTCACCATCATCTGTCTTAAAACTTCTAACAAATAAACCTGAGCCTCTTCTTTACTTAGTTGAGTCACTTGCCCCTTTAAATTTTCTAGACGAAATTGTTGCTCTAAAGTGAGCTCCATTGGGAAATCCATAATTCACTCCTCTAAAAATGCTTTTTGCAATTACACAGTTAACCAACTACTAGCTGACGGGCACCCATAAGAATTTTTTTCTTCTAAAAAAATTGGCAACCCTTGACGAAGGAAACTGGCATTCAGCAATAGGCAATTTAACGCCCAATTGATGCAAGCACTCCGTGCTACTAGTATTTTTTCGATTTCATACTAGCTTATCGTAAAAAATACAAAGTGTCTATTTTGTCAAGCTATTTACAAATTAAGTAAAAAAAATTAATGATGCAGTAAATATATCATATAAATTACTCCCGTTACGCTCTAAGATTACCGGCTAAAAATTTCTCCCTCACTCCCTCCCTCACTCTCGAGTAAAACACCAATAGGTAATCTTCCACCGGGAAAGGAGTAACTGGTTACTTGGCTCGGAGAATAGGAGAAAGCAGAGCATTGCCTCGCCTTCATTATGAATGAGTCTTACCTGCCAACTGATTGTTCGTGCCGAGAATGTAAATTCATTGACTCAATGAGGCAATGCCAGAATATGTCTATAAATACACGAAAAGAATTTTGGGAATTGTATAGTCAAAGACAAATTTCTTTCCCTTGCCTCCGGAGTGAAGGTATATTTATTGCCGGTCATATTTTTTGGTAATCTAGAAATCAAGCGATTAAAAGAAAAAACTCGTAAAGTATCGTTCCTAAAATCAAAATTTAACAATCAAAAATTAGGAGTTATATTTAAAGATGGACGCGGTAAAATTTTTTCAGCAAAGTGCTGGTCGATGGCATTCGTCTCGCACTACTCATCACCTTGCATTCAAGCGTTCGGAAATTGGAGAATCAAATATTGAAGTGCGAAGCTTAGAAGCAGATTCTCCACAGATAATTGCCCTATGTGAAATGCATCAAGTCTCGCCAAATATTACCGTGGGTGGATCTCACGTAAGTTGGTTGGGGACAATGGCCTGGGATAAAGAGAATGATGAAAACCACGAAGGAAATACGGTGTTTGCGATCGTACCTGATGAAGATAATCCCACCAGAGGCAGATTGCTCCGCGAAAGGGGTTATGCAGAAATTGTCCCAGTAGTTGGTCGTTTTCATATGGATGATGAAGGTGGGTTGGTGCTTACCACTGAATATGACACCATGAGTTCTATCGAACGATTTTGGTTTGCCAGTCCAAATATGAGAATGCGTACAAGTACTATTAAGCGTTTTGGTGGATTCAATAGTGCATCGTTTTGCGTTGAAACCCGGGTTGACGACACAACTGACAATTCCACTAGCCAAGAAGTAACTCCTATTGAAGATCGAGAAGTTCTTGATGCAAGACAGTTTTATTCTGTTTTGGGATGGTAAATTTTGTTAATTTCCTTCCGAGCAGCTATAGCCAGCCGTCGGATTACCGACAAGCAGTGCATTCGGGTAAAATTCAGCTGTGAAGCGTTCCCGGCGGAAATTTTTTCTTCTCAAAAAAATCTTATGGGTAGCTGTGAGGAGCAGTTAAGTTTCGTAAATTTTAATGATAAATTACGGGTTACAATTAAGCTGCCATCTTAATATATCTTGTAAAGTTATTAAATTTCATTAAAAACATGGAGGTTATAACGTGGCAATTCCTTTGTTAAAGTATGCCCCTTCTAGTCAAAATCAGCGTGTAGCTGGATACGAACAACCAGGTGAAGAACAACCCAAAATTTACTCTACTGAAAACTTGCTTTCTACATCAGACATGCAAAATCTGATCGAAGCGGCATACCGTCAGATATTTTTTCATGCCTTTGCTGCAGATCGCGAAACTTTTTTAGAGTCGCAACTCCGTAACGGACAAATAACAGTACGAGACTTTATTCGTGGCTTGATACTTTCAGATACTTTTAAGAAAAGCTTCTACAATCTAAATAGTAACTATCGTTTTGTGGAACAATGCGTTCAACGAGTATTAGGACGCGATATTTACAACGAACGAGAAAAGTTGGCTTGGTCGATTGTAGTAGCTACTAAAGGTATAAAAGGGTTTATTGACGATTTGCTTAACAGTGACGAGTATCTAGACAATTTTGGATACGATATCGTTCCTTATCAACGTCGCCGAATTCTTCCCAGTCGCGCTGAAGGAGAAAGACCTTTTAATATTCAATCTCCGCGCTACGATGAATACTATCGTGGAAAATTGGGCTTCCCACAAATCATTTATCAAAACGTTATACGCAGTTTCAAACCTCAAGAGAAGCAGCCAAAAGCAGGCGATCCAGCTAACTTTATGGCTATGGCACAAGGCGTTAATGCGCAAGGAAACCCTCCACAAAGGATTTCTGCTGAAAACATTGATATCGACAAGTTTGTACCTTATCGTGAATTGGCAATTGCTGGTGAGTAAGCAGTAGTTTCTGGTCACAAATCCATACTAAATTAATTAGTCATTAGTCATTTATCATTAGTACAAGGCTTTTTGGATAAAGGTTTTAGCTAATGATTGACGACTAATGATTTTGATTTTGGTTAGTTGTTGGTTGTTAGCGATGATAAACAAAGGAATTGAAGAATCGATTTATTTCGCTCCAGGAAATCTTCTGTGCAATACATCTAAGAGTTTTGTTAATGTTAAGGGTAAAGGAGCAATAACTTCAACTGCAATGCCCTTAACTGGATGTTGCAATTTAAGTTTCCAAGCGTGTAATGCTTGCCCTGGTAAATTCACTCCTACCGAACGACCGGAACTATAAACAGAATCCCCTACAATAGGATGGCCTATTTGAGCACAATGGACGCGAATTTGATGAGTACGTCCAGTTTCTAACTGAAAGTGCATTAATGTATAATTACCAAGACGCTCTTTAATTTGCCAATGGGTGATAGCTTCTCGTCCACCTTTTTCTACAGGGACAACCGCCATTTTTTTTCGTTCTTTGGGATGCCTACCTATAGGTAAATTAATAGTACCGCATTCTTCCTTAGTGCCACCATATACTACACCAAGATATTCTCGCCGTGCTGTTTTGGCTTTGAGTTGCGCTTGTAAACTGTGGTGGGCTATTTCTGTTTTGGCGATCGCAATCGCACCTGTGGTATCTTTATCAAGTCTGTGGACGATTCCGGGCCGTTGAACGCCGCCAATTCCTGGTAAATTGGGACAATGGGCTAAAAGTGCATTAACTAGAGTACCATTAGGGTGACCGGGGGCAGGATGAACGACTAAACCTGCTGGTTTATTCAAGATCAGTATTTGGTTGTCTTCATAGAGAATATCTAAAGGAATGTCTTCTGCCTCTAATTCTAAAGGCTCAGCTTGGGGTATTTCTACAACGATAAAATCCCCTTCTTTAACGGAGGCTTTTTTGGAATTGCATATTTTACCATTAAGTTGAACTTTACCTTGTTCAATCAATTGTTGAATTCTCGATCGCGATAAATCTGGGTTTTTCTGAGAAAGGTAACTATCAATACGTGAAGTGTTTTGTTCTACTTTTAAAGATATTGATTGAGCGGATATCATGTTTGGTAATAGCCGTGAGCGGCTCTTAATTTTGAATAAAAAATCTATAATTATCTCAACTCGCTTGTTCAGTATGTATATTAATCATTCCTCAACTCGGTAACAACTAGCAATTTAAACTTATTCTAACAAGCTAATATTGATACATATAGGATAAATTAATCGTAACCGATTGGATAGAAGGTTACCTTGGTGGTGAGTTAAACTTAGAGTAAATTCGCCGGTTTTATTTTCTTGTCACTAGATGAATAACTTTAGAGTTTATGTAAGTTAAGGTATTGACAAGTATGCTTATAATATCACTGTGAAGTTACTTAAGTAATATAAATACTTACCGTATTAAATATTACTATTTGATTTATAATTAATAATTTTAAAATGAATGACGTTTTTCACCTAATTTCAACTTTTTTTTGATTAAAAATCATATAGTGATATGTATTCTTTTTAGCTTTAGTAGTAATATAAAATCAATTACAATGAGTTATAACTACATAGCTTCATAATTTGACAAAAATTCTGGAATAGTTGAAATTATATGATTCGGCTAAAAATTCCTGATTATTGTTCTAATATTGAAATTGGTCATAGTATAAGAAAAATGGAATTTTCCCTATTAGGAATCTTCATTGAGTTGAGTGGATTGTTTATTAGATATTTTTAGCTTTTCTTGATTTAGTCAAAGTACTGTCTATACTAATTTTAAACAGAGTCCATTAAATATGGAAAATAATAAATTCCCACTATATAAAAATATTTTATTTGATTTGAATTGTCAATATCGAGCAGAAGATAATTTGAATTCACGAGAAGAAGATTTATTTGAGAATTTGAACGGTGACGATGAATATTTTAATCAAAGTTATGTAGAATTAAACGGTGAAACAGAAAGTTTAGATAATTCAAATGTAAATACATCAGCCCCCTATATTAATCCCAATTTTAATGATGATATATATAAGAATGGAGATAGCTTCTTAAATACAACTATTAATTATTTAGATTATGAGACTGAGGATGATAATTCTCAGGTTGAAGATAGTGAAATCCATTATCTTAATTTCATTAGAAAATCAGAAATAGCAGTTTCCCAACAGAATACTTTTTTAAATCATGATGAAAGTGATTGCCAGCAAGAAAATACTCTCAAGACTTATACGATTGTTTGTATCGATGATAGTAGAGCAGTGGTAAACGCTATCAAAATGTATTTAGATGATAAAATATTTTCTGTAGTTGGCATCCATGATTCATTAAAAGCTTTAATGCAAATTGTCCGTTTAAAGCCAGATGTAATTTTATTAGACATCAACATGCCAACATTAAATGGATATGAATTATGTTCTTTGTTGCGGAAACATTCCTCTTTAAAAGAAACGCCGATCGTTATGGTGACGGGAAAAAAGGGAATTATCAATAGATTCAAAGCCAAAATGGTGAAAGCATCAGATTATCTGACAAAACCTTTTCGGAAAAAGGATTTACTAAAAGTTATTTTTAAATACATTGTTTTATGATGATGTTTTATGATTGCTTATGAAAGCAGGTACAATTAAATATAAGATAAAACCTCACCCCCATCTTCTCTCCTTGGTAAAGAAAGGGGTGTGAAGGGTTCCCATAAGAATTTTTTTCTTCTAAAAAAATTCTTATGGGTGCCCGTGAAGGGGAAGAGGTGATAAAGATGCTTTTCATCAAGCTAATAAATTCAGACTGAAGCAAGACTTGAGTAATATAAGAAAACAATTTTCTCATCTTTCTCATGGGAAACCCTGACTTATTTTGATAAATGTGTAATTATCTGAATTTTGAAAAATATCAATCATTCAGTAATTTTACTGTGATGCGCTTATATTATCGTTAAGTGTATAACAGTACTGATAACAGTATATAAAAGCTTTATGAAAAGCATCTACTCAAACTTGTGGATCGAAACTGTAGGAAAAATTGCTAGTTATAGATGTGCTGCTGTCATTTCTATGGCGTTGCTGTGTTTCTCCTCACCATTGCAAAATACCACAGCATCAGCACAAACAGGGAATAATACTAACCTCGAGCTCCTAGGGGTTGCAGCTATCAGTGATGCGGTATCTACCTTAATTAGAGTATTGCAGAGTGAAAATATAGAAGCGAGGGTTAATGCTGCGCGTGCATTAGGTGGAATGGGTATTCAAGCCAAAATAGCCAAGCCTGCTTTAAAGGTAGCGTTGTATGATAAAGAACCACGGGTGCGTTATAGTGCAGCGACTGCTCTGGTAAATCTCGGTGGAGATACCAAAACTGCTTTTCCTCATTTACTCGAAGCCTTGCAAAGTGAATCGAAGTGGATTCGTAACGATGCTGCTTATGCTGCGAGTAATCTTGCACTTAATTTGCTTTCCAAAGCTAGTGAATTATCAGATGGAGAATTGAATCGAGCAATTAGTGACTTTGAGAAGACGCTGGAAGTTATGGAAAAATCTAAGTTTGAAATTCCATCGCAAGCTGTAAAATCCATCGATGATTCTTTGGATTATTTGCAGAGGGAAAGACAGCGGGGGTGATTTAAATTAGTCAGCCCCCAGACTGGAAGCCTGGGGCTACTCCCATCTAGCAATAAGCTCTTACGCATTTAATTTGTATAATGCGTAAGAGCAAGATGTAAGCCTTCGGTACGCGCACACAACGTGTACGCACTACAATATTTTAAGGTTTTGGCTTTATATAATTTAGCTGCACATCAGCTTATTATCCAAGTTTTTCCTAAATAGCCATTTTGGGAAAGTTTTCCTGGATTTAATTTTTCTATTTGTGGTAGTACTGCTAAATTTTTTAGCTTGGTGATAACATGTGTTAGTTGAGATAATTCATATTCTTTATCTTGAGAACAGTTGTAATACAATAAGTATGTATCTTGGATAGATTTGCGAAGATAGTAGATATCTATTTGTTCGTCTTTTTCTTCAGCTTGACAAAATATTTTATAATTGCTTGTTGATTCTTTAGATTCTTCCTTTTCCGTTTGATGCTTGTTGTCTAAATCATTCCAATAATTTTCATATTTCTGCTGTGCTGATTCTGGTGTGCGATTGTAGATAAATAAATCCAGGGCAAACGCATCTAAATTTTAAAGGTGCAGGTGCGCCGCAGGCGCACTCGGCACCGACGGTGCGATACGCTTTAGCGTCGCCCTTCGGGCTATCGCCAACCAAAAAGTGTTGCTCCTTCTGTCTGTGGTAGCCTAAA
>JBCCSG010000356.1:0-7494 GCA_039200565.1 Cyanobacteria bacterium P01_D01_bin.50
ATCGTTCTGAGTTTGTCAATAATATTGTTGCAACTTGCGAAAATGAACGTTTAATAGGTTCTTTATTGAGTCCATTTTATCTTACGAAAATAAAGCTTCAAAATGTTCTGAAATTATACTGATGTTGTTTCTATAAACCTAAGATTAGCATATCAATTATTATCATAAAAATATAATTGATATGTTAAAAAAAAATGTATCTGTAATCATTCCTGTATATAACAGTGAAGATACAATCAAAGAAACTATTGAATCTGTTTTAAATCAGACTTTTACTAATTTTGAACTAATCATTATAAATGCAGATTCTACAGATTCAACTCTTTCGATTGTTTCTCAAATCCAAGACGATAGAATCAAAGTTTTTTCCTATCCTAAAGCAAATGTAGCAGTTAATCGCAATCGTGGAATCAAGCATGCAGCTAGTGACTATATTACTTTTTTAGATGCAGATGATTTATGGACAAGTGATAAATTAGCAGCACAATATACAGCTTTACAAGAAAATCCTCAAGCTGGAGTTGCCTATAGTTGGACAAATTGTATAGATGAAAATGGTAAATTTCTCCGTAAAACATCTCATGTAAATTGGAATGGAGACGTTTATTATAAATTATTAATAGATAACTTTATTGGTAGCGGCTCTAACGTTATGATTCGTAGAAATGCGTTGATTGCTGTTGGTGGTTTTGATGAAGTATTAACCAACGCTCAAGATACTGATATGTGGTTCAAATTATCAGCGATCGCTGATTTCATTTGTGTACCGAAAGTGCAAATTTTATATCGGATTCTTCCCAGTTCAATGTCATCTAATGTGTTAGGTATGGAAAGATCCTATTTAGAAGTAATTGAGCGTGCTTTTGCTTGTGAAAAAGCAAAAAACCTACAACATATTAAACCTCAAACAATAGGAAACTTTTACAAGTATCTTTGTTATAAAGTCCTAAAGACACCACCAGGAAAGCAGCAAAATGCAGTTGCAGCAAGATTTTTATTTACTGCAATTAAAACAGATATAAGCCTTTTGGTAAAACCGATAATTTTTAAAGGTATTTTGAAATTAATTTTAATGATTTTTTTACCTCCCAACTGGGTAAATATACTCTTTAAAAAATTTCCGAGTTTATCAAATACTAGTACTTTTTTAGGATATATAAAAACATCACCTTGTATAAAGTAAAAACTATACAATCCCCCTTCACTTCAGTCAAAATTACAAGCCTAGGGCTTGATACATTCCATTACCAATGATTCTAAACTTATTAAACCTGGGGGTTTACGAGAAACATTTTCTAACTTTTGTAAAGCTTCATCCTGACTTTCACTAACATTAACTCTGGAAACTTTAATAAATCCTATTTTTTCTAATAGATAATGCAGTACTTTTTCATCATAGATAAATTCATGTCCCCAAGAGCGCATGTAGTTATTGATGACAAATATTTCTCGGAAGTCAGGAGCATTTTTGTAGAGAGGAGAATTTTCGATCCATTTATCAGATGAATGTTTTATAAAATCAGTTTGTATTTTTGATTTATTATCTTGATAAAGATTAATCAGGAATAGGAAATCAGGCGTTGATATTCTCAATTTACCTCCCGGCTTCAAAACGCGGAAACATTCTGAAAGCATTATTTCTCCTCCACTATAAGTAATATGTTCTATCATGTGTTCGCTAAATATGTAATCAAATTGAGTACTGTCAAAAGGAAAAGTCTTAGTAGCATCAATACGAAGAATTTTAGCAGAGTTTGAAGAAAGATCGGCATTTAGCCAGCCTTTAAGACGATGATTACCGCACCCAATATGTAGTTTCCTAATTTGGTTATTCAGGAAATAGTTTTTAATAATATTTTGGTCAGTTCTTGCTAAATCTCTCTTTAAAGAAGATGCTTTTTTTCTGAAATTATTGAATTTTGCTGAAGCCAAGTTTATTACTTTCATTTCGATCTAAATAAGAAATTAGGACTAAGCAATATTTTAGCGAATTCATATCCTGCACCTAACCGTATAAACCACGATAAGTTTAAAAGCTAGAGAATAAAGCTATAGAAATTCGATTTGATGACTGAAAAATATAAATATTGTAGAGTGTCTTAGACAGAACATCGTAAGGCATCAATATCAAATTTTTGATACTTTACTCTTCATAGTTTTTCAAAATTATGTGGAATATACCAACACATTGTCAGGTTACATCAAAGTATCATTGCCATAGCAAGTAGTAAATAACCCGTATTTATCTCTCATATTTTTATGAAAATTGCCTACGTTACATCATATGATGTCAAAAATAGAAACTCTTGGACAAAACACGTACAAGGTATATGTACTGCTGGCTATTACATAGCAAATAATTTAATAGATGATTCTACATCAATAGAATACATAGGTCCCCTGAGCAAAAAATTTGCCATCCCTACCAGACTAAAATGGAGTTATTACCGCAATTTAGCTAAGAAAGATTATTATCGTTGGGCTGAACCATTTATCGTCAAAAATTATGCCGTTCAAATTCAAAATAAGTTAAAAAATTTAAATACAGATGTAATTTTATCTCCAGAAAGTACAATCCCTATTGCATATTTAGATGCAAAACAACCACTTATTTTATGGACAGATACAACTCTAAGTGCTCTCATAAATTTTTATCCTTACATGAGTAACTTATGTCAAGAAAATATTAAAAATATATATAAAATAGAAGCGGAAGCTCTCAACAGATGTGACTTAATTATTTATACATCGGAATGGGCGGCTCGCATGGCTTCTCAAACTTACGGAATAAAAACATCTAAAATTAAAGTCGTTCCTTGGGGTGCTAATTTTGAATCTACTCAAAATTTAGAAGATATTAAAAGAATAGTTGATTCTAGAAAAACCCGTCCTTGTAAATTGCTATTTATTGGAGTTGACTGGCAGAGAAAAGGAGGAGATATAGCCCTGCAAGTAGCGACAAAACTAAATCAAGCAGGTTTAGAAACTGAGTTAACAGTAGTTGGATGTCATCCCCATATAAACCAACCTTTACCAAAATTTGTTAAATGTTTGGGATTTATTAGCAAATCAACTCCAGAAGGTTTGAAAACAATTAATAAATTATTATGTGAATCGCACTTTCTGATTTTGCCATCGCAAGCAGAAACATTTGGGCATGTATTTTGTGAAGCTAGTTCTTTTGGTGTGCCATCACTGGCAACCAATATCGCTGGCATACCAACTGTAGTGAAAGATGGGGTTAATGGTAAAACATTTGCACCAGATGCTGAAATTGAGGAATATTGTACCTATATTTCTAATTTATTTGGAGATTATTGCCAATATAAAAGCTTGGCTTTATCTTCATTTCATGAATACCAAATCCGTTTAAATTGGAATGTCGCCGCTCGCAATGCCAAGCATTTGATTAAGGATTTAATTTAGATAACTAATTATGAGAAGGTTAGTTAGTATTGCTCTAACTGACTAAATTTAATTGCTAGCTCCAAACTCCTCTGGCAGTGAAGCAGTTAAATCATACCTTTCAACAAACGGTAGGGAAATCCGAATCATCTTTATAGGGCAAACAATCCAGCAAATTAAGTGCAATTTATCTACTTGAGCATTAAAATCCAAATTGGTAATAAACCCGAGATGAAACCACAAATGCAGCGGCAACCTTTAGAACAAGTTAAATCGTGATGTATCCAGCATCTAGCCATAACTAAGCCTGCCCCTGCAAACGATGAATTCTAACCCTGCTTTCCTTTCCTGTAAAGTGGGGTATTAGGGTTTTACTACCCGAATAGTCATTAAAATATTTGTATTTGCTGCGATTAAATTATGTTAGAACAAGGTACTATCAGTATTCATACTGAGAATATTTTCCCGATTATCAAGAAATCTCTCTACTCAGATCATCAAATCTTTTTACGGGAACTAGTATCAAACGCCGTTGATGCCATCCAAAAATTGCAAATGGTAGCTCGCTCTGGAGAATTCTCTGGTGAAATCGGCGAGTCGGAAATTCTAATTGCTGTAGATAAGGATAAAAAAACACTTTCTATTACCGATAATGGCATCGGTATGACCGCAGAGGAAATTAAGAAATATATCAACCAAGTTGCTTTCTCTAGCGCTGAAGAATTTATTCAGAAATACAAAGGTGAATCCAATCAACCAATTATCGGTCATTTCGGACTCGGTTTTTACTCTTCCTTCATGGTGGCAAACCAAGTTGAAATCGATACTTTATCCTATAAAGAAGGGGCACAGGCAGTTCACTGGAGTTGCGATGGTTCCCCAAATTTCACTTTAGAAGAATCATCCCGCACCACTCGCGGTACTACTATCATTCTTCACCTCATGGAAGAGGAAGAAGAATTTGTAGAAGAAGCACGAATTAAGAATCTTGTCAAGACTTACTGCGATTTTATGCCCGTACCCATCAAGCTTGATGGCGAGGAATTAAATCGACAAAAAGCACCGTGGCGTGAATCTGCTAGTAATTTGACCAAAGAAGATTACCTAGAATTCTACCGCTACCTCTATCCCTTTGAGGAAGAACCCTTACTCTGGGTACATTTGAACACCGATTATCCCTTCATTGTCAACGGTATTCTTTACTTCCCCAAACTCAAACCAGACGTTGACGTTACCAAAGGACAAATCAAACTATTCTGCAACCAAGTATTTGTCAGCGATAACTGCGAAGAAATCATCCCTCAATTCTTGTTACCCATGCGGGGTGTAATCGATAGTACTGATATACCACTCAACGTATCCCGTAGTGCATTGCAAGGCGATCGCACCGTGCGGAAAATCGGCGATTACATTGCCAAGAAAGTCGGCGACAGACTCAAACAACTCTACCGCGACGATCGCGAGCAGTATATTCATGCTTGGAAAGACTTAGCAACCTTCGTCAAATTCGGAGTAATGAATGACGAAAAGTTCAAAAAGCAAGTTGAAGATATCGTTGTTTTTCGCACTACTAAAGAAGAAGGAAATACTTCAGTGGAGGAAACGCAAAATACCCCCGCAGTTGAAGTACAGTCCCAAGAAGGTGACGTTTGGCAAGATGTTACCCCAGGTGGCGAGGGACAAGAAAATCCCGAATCTGCTCAAAATGCAAAATTGCCCTACGTAACTCTTAAAGAATATTTAGAACGCAACAAAGAAAGCCACGAAAACCGCGTCTTTTACTGTACCGATGAAGCATCACAGGCAGCTTACGTAGAATTACACAAAAACCAAGGATTAGAAGTCCTATATTTAGACTCCTTCATCGACACCCACTTTATCAACTTCCTCGAACGGGAATACAACGAAGTCAAATTCACCCGGGTAGACTCCGACTTAGATAACACCCTGCTAGATAAAGATAAATCCGAGGAAATAGTAGATCCAACAACCAACAAAACCAAAGGCGACACAATCAAAGAAATATTTGAGAAAGCCCTCAATAAACCAAAACTCAACATCCGTACCGAAGCATTAAAATCCGATAACCCCCAAGGAACACCGCCAGCAATGGTGTTACTACCAGAGATACTGCGTCGCTTGCGCGAAATGAATGCCATGATGCAGCAGCAAAATGTAGAATTTCCCGAAGAACACGTATTATTAGTTAATACTGCCCACCCACTAATACAGAACCTGGCAAATCTCAACCAAGGTAGTATCATTCAAGATGGTGGAAAATCCCCAACAGGCGAAATGGTAAACTCGATTTGCCAACACGTTTATGACTTAGCCTTAATGTCCCAAAAAGGCTTCGATGCAGAAGGAATGAAATCCTTCGTACAACGTTCCAACGAAGTACTCACTAAGCTCACAGAGCAAGCTGCAAAATAGGGCAGTGGAGTTAGGAGTTAGGAGTTAGGAGTTAAGAGTTGTAGAGACGTAGCACTGCTACGTCTCTACAGGGGTTAGGAGTTATAAATTTTACTCCCTATTCCCTATTCCCCATTCCCAATTCCCTATTCCCTACCCCTCACAAGTTATCCAAAAACCAAACTGTATTCTTATAAAATAGAAGATTACGTTAAAAAATAGGAGATTCTTAATATGTCTCGTAAATGTCAACTGACTGGTAAGAAAGCGAATAATGGTTATGCGGTTTCTCACTCTCACCGTCGTACCAAGAAGCTTCAACACGCTAACCTGCAAAGCAAGCGCGTTTGGTGGGCAGAAGGCAATCGCTGGGTGAGACTTAAGCTTTCTACTAAAGCAATCAAAACACTGGAAAAGAAAGGTTTGGATGCAATGGCAAAGGAAGCTGGGATTAATCTCAATCGTATATAAGTTGGAATTACAGGTAATTAAACAAATATTGCCTTTCCAATCCATAAAGATTTTAAGCCCACCAAGGTGGGCTTTGTTTTTGTCGCTCTGGCACACCTTACCCCCTTCCCCCTCTCCAAAATAGCGGAGAGGGGAAGGGGAGCCAGTGCGTTGCCGAGGAACACGACGGTTGTAGCAACTGGCGTGGTGAGGTTAAATTTAGCATCCAACTGAAACCCGCTATCCCTCTTTATTTCTTTCTTCTGTGCTAAGAGCGTCTCTACAGTTTTTTTCGATCGCTAATCATAGGAACTCGAAGGGAGTAATGTATCCCACTCAAGGGAAACTCACAATATTTTTTAAGAATGCTGATAACTTTATCCTGCCAAGTGGGTACTATAAACTTAGTCTGTTAATAGCAACTTCATAAAGTTGTCTTAAGATAATACTAAATTACGTAAAAAAACCGCAAAAATATGATGAAGCTATAGCTTTATTTTTCTTTGTCAGCTATAAATTAAATAAATTCAAACAAGATTTATTTTGACCGGAAAAACATAATAAATTTACAAAAAGTAAATAGCTATTTAGTTTGATTGATGAAACTTGATGATATTAACTGCTGCCGACCAAAAATTATTTAGGTTGGCTATGTTTATATTTCATTTTTATTTCAACATTTTTTCAGTAGCTATTTTCAATACAAATACAAATTCATAATAAAAACCAATATAACAAATTATTAATGATTATTTAGGCTATTTTTCACAATAGTTATAGATGTTTAATATTGCTAATATATTAGCTAATACTTAAAATAACTATATTTGGCTTAAAAATCTCATAGGCATTAGTTTAAACAAAAAATTTCAAATTTTTTATTACAAAACTCGTATTACAACTCTTGATAGGAAAGTAGCTATGTCTAGAAATCGTAAGTTAATCAGGGCAATTCAAAACTTTTACCAAAAGTTTAAAACTAAATCTCCATCTACTGTAAAAGAACAAAGTTTGTGGCTTTTACGAAGTTTCATAGTTACTAAAAAAAGACCAGTTTGGGTTAATTCTGGTTTCGTTTTACCCACGGTAGCCATGGTTTCTTTGGTAGTTGTACTACTGACTATTGCAATTTTATTTCGCTCATTTGAGCGTTCTAAGAATGCTAGTAATGTAAGGGTAAATCAGGCAGTTTTAAATGCTGCAACTCCTGCAATCGATAGGGCAAAA
>JBCCSG010000357.1:0-7419 GCA_039200565.1 Cyanobacteria bacterium P01_D01_bin.50
ATAGGGAATCAAAAATTAAGAAATTTTTACTAATTTTAACTTTTGATCCAATCTCTATACCCTATTTACAAATATTAGAAGTTGTAGGCTACACCGAGAAGTAATCCAACATCGGCATTATCATCAGAGAAGCCAATATTAACGCCTCCAGTTGCCGTAATTTGACGAGAAACGGGAACGTCAACTCCTCCAGTAACCAAGAAGCCAACATCATCATCAGCATCATCATCGGTATTAATTGAAATTCCTGCACCAAAGTAAGGTGCGACGCTAATTCTTTGGACTCCTGTATCTGCAATACTATTGACGGGGAAGTCAATTGTTAAGGGAATTAAAAATACAGCATCATCATCAAATAAAACTGATGGGCGTATTGAAAAGTTTCTACTAAATCCGATTTTGCTGAGGACTGAAAAAGCACCATCGCCTAATGCACTATCATCATCAAATCCGATAAATCCACCTACTCCAATATAGCTTGGACCGGAACGAGTTCTTCTACCCGGTGTAATTTGCGCGACTTTTTTGGATACTTTCTCGGATGATGCTTCAGGAGCTTGAGTTTGTGCTTGGGCTTTCACACTGTCAACAGCAAAGATAGCAGCGCAAAGACTTGCAATGGAAACAGCAAGCTTGAGTTGTCGAAAGTTCATATGAATGTTTCTCCCTTCTTAAGATGCGAACTACTTTAGGTTGAATCGCTATTACACTAAATAAAACAGTAGTACCCTGTACGGTAAAAAATATCATTAAAACTATAAAGGAGTAGTTTTTCAAAAAAACCCCTTTAAAAGAATTAATTAAGTCTAGCTTTAGATGATACTATAAGCTGCGTTATGAAAAGATAAAATTTTATCAAAGCTTGAAGAAATTAAATGATGAGTTTCTGGAGTATCAAATACTTCCCAATATTTTATACCTAAATATTTCAAAACAGATTTAACCCAACCTAGTTGCAATTCTGTACTTTTAATGACTAAAAGATAATCTCCCCGTTGAAGATAATTTGCATAAAATTTAATTATATTTCGGGGAATTTCTAAATCCTCTAAAATATGACAAAAAGATTGGTGTTCATAGAAGACAACCTGATAAACTTGGTTCGTGGGAAACTTCTCATTCTTCAAGTTTAAGGTTAGCTGTTCGATATCGCCTTTATTTGAAGTTACCGCAATTGTGTGTTTAATTTGACTTAAAATAATTAGCTTTCTCCTCCTTATTTTTCTATAAATTTTATTTAGATTAATAGTTAAGATTTTTTTTATAATATTTCATTACACTTGTTGGGGGCTTCAACCTAAAGAACAAGTTTGACATCAGTCCTAAGATATAAATCTCACGATCGTAAGTAATATTATCGTTTTTAGCAATAAGAATCCGATAAAATTGGCAGTATTGTTGGATACTTTGAAAGCATTTAACCATATCGCTTGACTATGGCACAAGCGATCTGCGTTCCCTAGCTTCTTCATAGAAAAATAACGGCAACTCAAATTTTTAGCTCATTTTAATGGACTTTTGCTATTAGACTCAGACTTACAGTCCCAGATGGCTTATTTTTTAATTAATAAGATAGCTGGTGCAAGATGTGAGCACCCCAGGAGGGGAAGTCAAAAGTCCGACATTCAAAAGTCAAAAATATGAAATTTCCCTCCCAAAAAATGAAACTTGCACATCTTTTTGCTTTGCTTAAAAGCTTTGCTATATAAGGATTCTCAAATGTGCAAGTTAGGAGAAGCTTTAATTACTCTTATTCAGGCTTTATAATTACCGAGATTGAGTACGAAATAAGCAAAAAATTCAAACAGAAAAGCAACTATAAGGGTATTTTAGGGAACTCAAACAAATATAGAATTGTAGTATTCTGGAGTAGGTAAAATAAACCTAACTAATTTAATTTACTATGAGTTCGCACCTACTCGCTTTTTATAAATTGCAAAGCGATCGCCATTACTAGAACCTTGAAAATCAAATCCTGCTTCACTTAACAGTTTACGAGAAATTTCCGATTTAAAAATGGTAATCGTTACTCGATCTTGAGCCAAAATTTCTCCATTTTTCTTGAATAAATAGTTTTTTTCCTGGGTACGAAAATCTACCGTTTCTTTCCCTTCTTCAATAAGCTGGGAATAAACAATACCCCCAGCGAGTTCTTTATCAAAGTTATCATGTGGTTTTTGCAGGTGTAACAACAATAATCCTCCTTCTCGTAAGTGGCGCGCTACATTTTCTAAGCCTTGACGGTTGGCTTCAACACCGGGAACATGGCCACCAAATTGCCATCGATCATCCTTATCAAGGATTCCCCAAACTCCTCCATTGGATATAGCTACATCGAACTTTGCATTTAAATCCATTGTTACCGCATCAGCTTCAATTAATTTAGCTTGATTTCCCAAACGTTTCTTAGCTATTTCAAGCATGGATGAAGTAAAATCAATTCCGGTAAACTCGCAGGTTGGATCGAGTTCGATGTACTTTTCTACCAGTAGTCCCGTTCCTACACCTAACTCTAGAATCTGACGACTATCACCCACTATCGAGTGTACTTCTTTAGCTATACTCAGATAATCGTAGTAGCCAGAAGTTACCCATAGATCGTAATAGTCAGTAATTTCCTTATATTGGTTGACCATTTTTCTCTCTAGAAATTGAATGAATAAAAAAGCGAAAATTTTGTGGATTATCTCAAAGCTGCATGATATGAGTTTCAGCTATAGCTAAAACCTATATCATACCCATTGGTAACAAGCTAAAACTCAATTACCTCTATTTAAATATTTATCATGCAACCGAGTATTTACAGCTATTAACTGAAACTGTATTTCCTCCAGATTTAGAATCCCTATCCAAACTTCTTTCCCTCAATAAACTTATTATGGTAAGGAACACGCGGTTTGCCGAGAAAGGTTTTAAACAGAAAAATAATTTTGAATTTTGTACCTGGTGTTGCATGAAAAAGCTCTACATTAGCGATAAATCTCACAAAATCCCCTTGCTCCGAGGACTGCCTTTAATTTAAACTCCACTTAACACATTAGTGCTAAAAGACGATTGATGACCATTTCCATTAAGCAAACTAGTATCTCAGAGGAAGTAAATCTCTGCCACCAAATGCAAGTCGCCATCTTTCACGAAGAACTAGATCTATGGGGAATGCTGATACCTGATGGCTACGATCGTTTCTCACTCTATATGCAAATTCTTAATTCCAACATTCTTGTTGGAACCTACCGAATCGTGCTTCCTAACAGCTCTAAGGGACTGCCAATAGAGGAAAGTGGGTTTGATCTTAACCAATTAGATCGGAACAAAGTCTGTGAAATGTCACGTCTGGTGATGCTTAAAGAAAACCGAGGTAAAATCCCTTTTAGTAAGATTATCTTTTCTGCTTGCCAAGTAGGAAAACAACATAATGCTTCGATTATGGTAATTGCTATTCTCCCTCACAATCTTCCCTTGTTTAAAAGGTATGGCTTCTCCCAGGTTGGAGAGCCACTCTACGATCCCTCTGTCAAGTCTACTGACACGAAAGAGCCGGTCGTCATCCCAATGCAAATTCGACTCTAATTATAATCGACATTCAGCATCTCTTAAATAAGAGATTTTCCAATCTATATAGCAATTAAAAGATAAAAGTTAGAAGCCGATCTAGAAGCTTTCTAATTTCATTTTTGTGTACCTAAAAATTATCATATCCAGTATGGCTTTAACTAGTCAATAATTGTTCCTTTAGGAAAATAATAAAACCAATTAAATATAGTCAAATTGAATACAATAAACATCTCCGAAAATATTTTTAGTTATAGTAAAATCCAAGATTACATATGAGTAAAAACTATCTTAAATATACTTATTTCCTATACATATAGAAATATTGACTTCTATTAATATTGTAGCCATTCGATAATTATTTAGCTCAAAACAGCCTAATAGATAATAACAGTCACTAGGATAACACTTAAAGCACAAGTTTCGATTTACACTAGTATAGAGCACTTTCATTTATTGATCAGGGTAAATACAAGGTTCGCCGTACAACCTTATTTACTTAACTGAAAAGCCAGAAATGCAAATTGAAAAGGATGGATACCCAAATCCACCAAAACAAGAAAACTTTGGTGGTTGCTTGTTCTCAGTTGTGTTGCTATTTTTACTTTTAACTTTTTTCCCTATATTTAATTCTCCCAGTAAAACGGAGGTTCCTTACAGTCAATTTCGCGATCGGGTAAGAGAAGGTAAAGTCGGTAAAGTTGTAGTCAGTGAAAATAGAGTAGAATACTTCCTCAAAGAAGATTTAGATAAAGTTAAAAAATCGAACTCTGAAAAATCTCCACTTCCAGAAAAAGTTTACTTTACTATTCCTTTACCAGATGACCAAACTTTACCAAAGTTGTTAGAAGATAACAATGTAGAATTTAGAGTCCGGTCAAATGGTGGAGGAAACTGGATATTTACAGCTTTAGGTTGGTTGATTCCACCGTTGTTCTTATTGTTGATGTTAAGTTGGATAGCTAACCGCGCGAGCGGTATGGGAGGCGCTTCTAATCCTCTTAATGCAGGTAAAAGTAGAGCTAGGGTTTACCTACCAGAGGATAAGGGAGTTGGAGTTACCTTTGCTGATGTTGCTGGAATTGATGAAGCAAAATTAGAGTTACAAGAAGTCGTAGATTTTCTCAAAAATCCCGATCGATATACTGACTTGGGAGCGAAAATTCCTAAAGGGGTTTTACTTATAGGGCCACCCGGAACAGGTAAAACTCTTTTAGCCAAAGCAGTTGCAGGAGAAGCTGGAGTTTCTTTCATTAGTATTTCCGGCTCTGAATTTATCGAAATGTTTGTAGGTGTAGGTGCTGCTAGAGTCCGAGATTTATTTGAACAAGCCAAGCAGTTGTCTCCCTGTATTTTATTTATCGATGAATTAGATGCTTTGGGTAAGTCTAGAGGTGCTTCCGGATCGTTTGCAGGAAGTAACGACGAACGGGAACAAACCCTTAACCAAATGTTAACCCAGATGGATGGGTTTGAAGCGAATACCGGAATAATTATCATTGCCGCTACAAACCGGCCAGAAGTATTAGATCAAGCCTTGCTTCGTCCAGGACGTTTTGATAGACAGGTAGTTGTAGATCGTCCGGATAAATTGGGACGTTTAGCAATAATGAGGGTACATACAGAAAAAGTCAAGTTAGAAGAAAATTTAGACTTAAGTATAATTGCTGGTCGTACTCCCGGTTTTGCTGGTGCAGATTTAGCCAATTTGATCAATGAAGCAGCGCTGTTAGCTGCAAGAGGGCATCGCGAAGCGGTAACGATGGCAGATTTTAATGAAGCATTGGAAAGGTTAATTGCAGGTTTAGAGAAAAAAACCCGCATACTCAACGACTCCGAAAGGAAAATCGTTGCTTACCACGAATGCGGTCATGCTATCGTTGGTGCATTAGTATCTGGTCCAGTTGAGAAAATTTCGATTGTTCCAAGAGGTGTAGGTGCTTTAGGATACACATTACAACTACCAGAAGAAGACCGCTTTTTAATGTTAGAAGATGAAATTTACGCCCGAATTACTACTCTCTTAGCTGGGCGTAGTGCAGAAGAAGTTGTTTTTGGTAAAATTTCTACCGGCGCAAGCGATGACATTCAAAAAGCAACCGATTTAGCTGAACGAGCTATTACGCTTTACGGTATGAGCCAAAATCTGGGGCCGGTTGCAATGGAAAAACCGCAAGCGGAGTTCTTAGATGGTTCGTATAATTCCCGTCGTCCTGTAAGCTCTATAGTAGCAGCAGCCATCGATAGAGAAGTGAAAGAAATTATTGAAAACGCTCATCATCAGGCGCAGTTAATTCTTAAAACGAATCGTGAATTACTCGAAGAAATGGCCCAACATCTTCTAGAGCATGAAGTTTTGGAAGCGGATATTTTACGTTCTTATTTAAATCGGGTAAAGGCACCATAAGAAGAGATAGAGAGAAAATATTGGGGAAGTTAGGAGTTAGGAGTTTTTTTTACATAGAGGGCTTTAACTCTTAACCTTTAACCTGATTTGTATTCCAGGTGTTACTTTTTACTTAAAGAATTAGCTATAACATTATATGGCAATGCTCGCAGACTCTATTTTATGATGGAATGGCAGCAACTTTTAACGAGACAAAGACTGGGTAGAAATAGTCCTGTTGATTCTGAGTCTGTACGCACTTGTTTTCAAAGAGACTACGATCGCTTAGTGTTTTCTTCTCCTTTCCGCCGTTTAAAAGATAAAACTCAAGTTTATTCTCTACCAAAGAACGATTATTTACGTACTCGTTTAATTCATAGTATTGAAGTTTCCTGTGTTGGTCGTTCTTTGGGTACAATTGTCGGAAACGAAATAATTAAAAGGCACAATCTCAAAAATTATAATCCTTCAGATTTTGGGGATATTGTCTCAGCGGCAAGTCTGGCTCATGACATCGGTAATCCTCCTTTCGGCCATGCTGGGGAGGATGCGATTCAAAGCGGGTTCCAAACATGGTACGCCAAGATACAAAAATGCCTAAGTAATATTCAGGAAGCTGACTTTAATTTATTTGAAGGTAATGCTCAAGGCTTTCGGATTGTAAGTAATCTAGAAATGCAGCCTAGAAAAGGAGGAATGCAACTTACCTGTCCAACTTTAGCAGCCTTCGCGAAGTATCCAAAAGAATCCTATATTCCTGAAAATATTCTCAACGGTTATCAAGGTAAAAGTATTTCTAAGTATAATTTATTTCAATCTGAAAAAGAGTTATTTGCAGAAGTTGCACAAACTGTAGGATTGATTCGCCGCCACGATGAGGTTGCATGGTGGGCAAGACACCCATTAGCTTTTTTGATGGAAGCTGCGGATGATATCTGCTATTTGATTGTGGATATTGAAGATGGATTCCGCATGAGATACATACCTGAGGCAAATGCTAAACAGTTACTCAACGCCATCGCTCAACGTTCCGAATTTGACATCAGATCGCAAGGGAACACCTCCGAAGAACAAATCAAATATTTACGCGCTCGCGCGATCGCTGAACTTGTAAAAGATGTCGCAAATATTTTTCTATCAAAAGAACCAGAAATTCTCACAGGTGAATTCGATCGCGAGTTGTTATCTCTAAGTAAATATGCTTCGGTACTTGAGGATATACGCTCCGAAACCGAAAATAAAGTAATTAATCATCCAGATGTTATTAGTACTCGTATCGGTGGATATGAAGTATTAGGTCATTTATTCGCTGAATTTGCTGATGCTGTTTTATCTAGAGGCGATAAAGCTCAATTCTTCAAACAAATGATACCTAAACAATATCTTTTTAATGAAAATCAAGATTGCTATCACAAAATTCTGCAAGTCACCGATTTTATTTCCGGCATGACTGATTCTTATGCTACAAATATGTTTAAGAA
>JBCCSG010000358.1:0-7402 GCA_039200565.1 Cyanobacteria bacterium P01_D01_bin.50
ACGAGGATTCAAATAATGATAATTTAGTTTTTATTCGTCTTTAAAAGACGAGGCTTTATACCATGTTTCGGGCTTATTCTTCTTACTTTTTACTTCTTACTTTTTACTTCTTACTTAAGCCCGAAGGGCTTCGGTAAATTTCACCAAACATTCCGCACCACAGCCAACATTCAAGCTTACTGCGTGCTTTGTAAGAACGAGAACGTTCCCCAAGAATCGTTAGTATTGCGCTCAAGGCTACTAACTGAATCGGATAAGCAATATCATTGGCATCAAAGATTTTTTGACTGTGTAGAAAACGAGCCGCTTCTTCAAAACCTCGCTGAACCGGGTCTGCCCATGATGTATATTCTTCTTTAGTCAGTTTTAATACTTCCGAACGACCGCAGGATACACCGGGTAATTTATCTAAATTACAACCTTCTTCGGCTGCTTTTATTCTTCGCACATAACCTGCGACTAATGTTACTGCTTGGATAAAATCAGTGTTACGAACTTTTCGTAAAACCTTGAAAGATTTAAACAAATTTTCGCGGTTCTTCCAATCATCTCTAAGACTAAAATTACCTACACAGTAACTCGAACTCATTAAGTCGAAGAAATTTAAGTCACATCCTGCGGTATTAGTGTCTTCAAAAACTTGGCATACCCCTTCCTTGGGTAAGGAATCGCGCAGTTGAATTACCGGTATTTGATAATGCTCAAACTTTTTAAGAACTTCTGATTCTAAAATATCAAGTAGCTCAAGTTTTTGCTGGTCGTACTGCCAGTACTTAGAAAATTTACTGCGCCATTCGGAGTAAGAAAATACTTTTGACAATGGGAATAAGAGGTTTTCATATTCGTTTTCTGGCGTGGAACAGTCAATAAACTCGCTGTTTCGGGTTCGCATGATTTTGGATTCAGGTAACGCGATTATTGCTGACTTACGTTCGCAATTTGGTTCTAGGCTTTGTTCAATATCAAGGTAGTACCATTTTTTCGCTAATTTATGGTTTTTTGAGTCTTTAATAGTGACGGGTTGCTCCGATAGCAATACCATGAATAAAGTTGTTAACCTTTGTTGTCCGTCAAGTACGAGTAAATTTGGTAATTGAGAAGCAGAATTTTTTACACCATTAAGCAAGCGTGGTTTAAATTGTTGATGCTCAATACCTTGTTGCAACATCATTACTGCACCGACGGGGTAAGCCAGGGATATACTTGCTAACAATTTACGCACATGGGTATCGTCCCAAACCCAATCTCGTTGGAAATCTGGTAATTGAATGCGTCCAACTTTGATGTCTTTCATGACATCGAATAACGGGTATTTGGTTATGTCGAAAGTTGAAATGGAATCCATTTTTTCCTTTATTATTTGGCATTGCAGGTTTTAAGACATCTGCTTGAAAATAATCTGAATGATAACTAAGTTAAGTTTTCGGTTATCATCGAAAAATTTTTAATCAGTAGCGGCTTAATGCTTAAATAATTTCTAAGGAATATTTGAGAATGAGTATATAAAAAAGGTCATAATTGAGGTTTTGAGGTAGATAAAATGATGATTACTCAATTAATGACCATAAATTGTTTATTGCCATGATGGCAATAAATTATTGCCATTTGGCAATTAAGAACTGTTACGATTTTTGCGCGGTTTTTGGCGATACATTTCCCGTAGCTTTTGTAAGTATTCCGGTTCTGTATCAATTGCAGTCCAAACATGGTTTACCAAGGCTAGGCGTTGTTTATGTTTTGCGCTTGGGACTCTCCGGTCAGTGCCTTGAGAAAACCAATGATTGACTGTTGTTAGGGAACAGTCGCAAATAAAAGCTAATTCCTCTCGTGACACTTCCCAGTGCCGAAGAAACTCGTCGAGTTCCATCAAATGCTCATCTAGGGGGTTTAGGTATGCGTTAAACGCATCCCAGTGTCTCTGAGTAGGAATTATTGGAGCAATACCCATAGCCATCTAGTTTGCCACTTGGCAAGTATAGATGGATCATATTACATAACAAAGTGCTACTGCTGTGAGAAATTCAATATTTAGTAAAAGAAGTAGCACCATTAATTGCGGAAATATTATTTTGAAGGCAATTTCGGCAGCTTGTCCCCAATCAGGTAAATTTGTAGATGCATAGGAGTGTAGATAAATAAGCCCAATGGTTCAAAGTGCCGAACTCCTTCGTGAATGAAATAATTTAGTTATATCGACCAAATGCACCAACACCGTAATAACTAACAAGGATTAGTGTTGCAATTAGCCATACGAACCCGAATTCGATAAGTTCCACTACGGTTCGGATTTATGGTGATGAAAGGAGTATCATCATTCTTGAAATCAGAAGCAATCCGATTTCCAGCGCTATCGTAAAGTGAAATATCTACATCTCGAAAATCTCTTTCACACACTCCAACTATGGCGTATGATGTACGGTCACGCAGCTTAATTGTAATATTGTTGGAGCATCTGTGGGCGAGTGAATCTTTAAAAGGTTTTTGAGTTGATGTATAACCACGTAAACCAGAAGCTATTGCTGCTCGTATTAGTTGGCGAGCAATATCATAAACATATTGTCTATTATTAGCACTAACTGAGTTAGGTGTAAGGAAACAGATAGCGGAAATAGCAGCTAGTGTTGAACGTACTTTGGACTTAAGTGTTTGGTTTCGCATTGGTGTTTGTTGAATTCGATATTCTCATCAAACACTGTGGCGACTTTAGTACAAGCTGGAGATATTATTGAGTTAATTTAGTTATATTATTTTCTAATTATCTTTTATTGAGTACGGAAATATTGACGGTATAACTCGCATCTTGGTGTAACTTCGTCATTTTCTAGTTTGACTAGTCCTAGACTATATAATTTAAACCTAATTTCCGTTGTTAAAATTACAGGATGGTTGTTTGTAGCAATTTCCTGCATTGCTTGTCCTAATTCTGGCTGTTGCTGCAAAGTATATTCTTGCCGTTGCAGATTGTAAGGACGGGAAAAGAAATTTTCTCCCTAACTGGACATCAAGGTACAGTCAGTAGCGTCGCGTTTAGTCCCGACGGCAGAACTTTAGCTTCTGCTAGTAACGACAAAACCATTAAATTATGGAGTTTGGATTTAGATGATTTACTAGCGCAGGGCTGTAACTATTTGAATGATTATCTCGCTACCCGCGATAAGTTGCGCCAGGAGATTTGTCCGAGTAAATAAGCAGTGGTACTGATATACTAAAAAATAAAAGTATATCACGACAAAATATCTCCAAACCAAACTCAAATAGCAGCAGTGTCTTTACCCAAGATGTCCGAAGCGAACCTCATTAATAAATTTGATATTACCTTGAAACGCAATTAATTCAATTCGACTAAATATTCAAAAATTTTTAAACAATATTTTACTTAACTTTCAATATTGATAGGTATACCCTGCTCGATTTTATTATAGATTTTATAAATAGGAGTATAAATATCTACGTCAACTTGATTTAGTACGCGAATTGAAACAATAAGGGCATATCTCGCAGTTTTATTCCATGCTTCCAAACTTGGGCTACATTTCCACCAACCATTAACAGGATGTATTCCAATAGCATCTTTCTGAGCTAATTCTGCCGCAGTTCCTCGCCAAATATCGGAATGAATTGAACCGCGATTCCATATTTTAGATCCTAAGAACCAGCCATTATCACTTGTTGTGGATGTTGATTTTTTTTCAGCTTTTCGTGCTTCCTTATTAATACGCTTCCTAAAATTATCCAAAGTTTCTAGCGAACGTTTGACGCTCAACCTTAAACCATGAGAAGCATAAGAGTGTTTACGCTGCCATCCTCGTTCTCCTGGGCTTGGTTCGATAAAATACGATAATGTCACCCGCATTTCTACCTGTGCTTCACACAATATTTCTAACTCTTTTTTTGCCCAAGGAAGTACGTGAAGATTCATTTCCTTTGTTTTAAATTCTCCTTTATCGTTTCTATAGAAAGGCTGAAATTCTCCTTCTACAATCATTGTTAAGTCACTTTTACTACTCAGCAGCGCCCTTTCTAAATTTGGAACACCATAGCCGTATCGACGTAAAAGTATTGATGATTTTTTGCTCTGGGAAGCTCTTTTAGGTAAATGAGCAAGCATTGCAGGAGTCCATTCTGCGGAGTGAACTATTAACCCGCGAACAGTCTCAGCCCAGTAATTCGGGTGTTTAACTAAGATACATGCCCCCATGTGGCTGGCGATCGCAGTTGCTGCGCTAGTATCTCCAAAAACATTGAATTGTCGTTCATTCGGTTGATAATACGTCGTCAAAAGCTGTAAATCATCAATTTCCGTTCCCGGAAAACTACCATCAGTCGCCAGATTACCTCCCTCAAATGTTACATCTGGTCGGATTGACCATTGGTCATCCCATAAGACAGAAGTTCTACTTCGAGGTGAAATATCCCCAGCAGAAGCGATTGGCAGCCATTCTGAATATCTTGAGTCAATAATATTAACCTTATCTGTATAAGCACCTACAACGAGTGTATTCCATGCTTGAGATGGGTTTTCTGCTTGCTTTAAGTCATTTATTGCCAAATAATCACTAGAGGTAATAGTTTCCCGGATATTACCGACCGGAACAATCATCAATCGCTGAAACTCAAAGCAAATTTGATCTACTGCTGCTGACCAAGAAGAAGGAATTCCTCCATTCGTATCTACTGAAGTAACAGCCATACAAAACACACGCTGACGCTCCGGTTTGTTAATTTCCGCACGTGAAACAGCTTCTTTTGTGATTGCTCCATAAAGTTTAGGGTCGTTTCGTCCTTGCTCTGGAAGCATTTTTACGGATTCTAAGCTGTGAGACAAATGTACGTTATTTGAAGTTGCAAGAGCTTTAAGGAGGTTGCCATACAATGCAATACCTGCCATCTGAGTACCATGTCCACCCCAAGTTTTACTATCTGTAACTCCCCAACTTGGATCGCAGGTCAGCATATCGTCAGAAGCAAGGGCTGGTTTAATTAAAAGATGTGAGCGATTAACACCACTATCTAATAAACAAACAGCAACATTGTTATTCGATGGAGGTAAAATAATACGGTCGGTGAGGTCTTTTACCCAGCTTACCTGTTCCTCCATATCTATCTCAAAAAACATAGATGGTGTATCTTTTGCAAGCCGAAGCTCGGCAATTAAGTCATTATTCGCAATAATCCGCGATAAAGTTGTAACATTTGTCAATGCTAGAATTACTTCTCTTTCTGGAAAATTAAGTTCATGACTTGTTGTACGAATATTAAGTACTTGAGCTACTTGTCTAAAAGCATCTATTCTATTCTTGCGTAACCATACTTCCCACCAAACAACTTGGTTTTCTGATGGAAATGAAGCAGTTTTGTCTGTATACAACGACCGAACTGTACCCAAATTGACATCTTCTAAGCGTGCAATTAAGGATTCATTTTTCGGATTACCTTTATCAGTATCCTTATCACGATAATCTTCTACCTTTGATGCTAAAGTGTCTGAAGCTTTCTCAGGTACAAATACCGTCGCAGAAATATTTTCATCTGATTCTTCAGATTCGCGTACCGCAACTAATTCAATTTTTTTACGACGATCGTCAAGCCCATTAAGTGCTTCTAGTTCCTTCTTGCTTATTTGTAACTCTAAGTAAAAACCTGACTCCCCAACAGCCAATTCTGGCTCACGTAATGATTTTTGTTTTTCATTATTTTCAATGGCTTGCTCAAAAGCTAACTTAAGTCTTTCCGCATGTTCTTGACGATTACGGGGTGGGGGTGTTTTACTACGTACTTTCTTAGGTGATGTGTATTTTTCCCTACTTACATTTCCCTCAATATAAAAATTAGGAAGATTCCTTCGAGCGTCTGGCATTGAAATTAAGATGTGATATCCAACACGTACTAATTAGGAGGATACCTCAATTATTTAAAAATGGTACTTTTACGTTCTAAAATTGCAGAAATAATGATTTCTTCAGATATTGAATCCCGATCCGAAAGCACAGCAACTTTAGCTGCTTCATCTGCCGCTGTTACTAATTCCGCTTGGCTAAGACCTTCTGCTGCCTCAATAATATGTTGCCAGTTTTCCCACTGAATACGAAAATAAGCTAAACGTGTTTTAAGCAATTTACACACGACTTCTGCCGACGGTAAATCATATTCAATCACATCATCAAAACGTCTAAAAAGTGCTTTGTCAAGCAATTCAACATGATTAGTTGCTGCAATAATTAGACTTTGGCTATTATCCGAATCTAGTAACTGTAAGAAGGAATTTAGAATCCGACGAATTTCGCCAACATCATTATTTGAAGAACGTTGCGAACCAATGGCATCAAACTCATCAAAAAAGTAAACACCTCGCGTAACAACCATTGCATCAAAAATGAGCTTAAGCTGATTAGCTGTCTCTCCCATAAACTTTGTAATTAAACCAGTGTACATAACTGTAAAAAGAGGAAGCTTTAATTCCCCAGCAAGAGCAGCAGCAGTCATCGATTTACCTGAACCTGGTACACCAACTAGAAGTATTTTGCGACGGGGTTTGAGATTGTACTCAGCTAAACGACTTCGTTTAATTTGTTCTAAAAGAATACGCTTGAGCCGTTGTTCTAAAATTGGTGGAAGAACCATATCACTTAGTCTTGTATCTGAATCGCGAACTGATACAAGATTTAGTAGTTCTCCTTTAGGTTGAACAATTGGAAGAGGTGAAGCTTGGCGCTCGATAACAGATTGACGTTCTTTTGCTTTATCAATTAGACTTTGAATGTCTTTAGCAACTTTGGTATGCCCTTGCCTTGCTTCATGTGCAGCCATTTGAAGAGCAACCGAAAAAAACTGATGCTCCTCACCTTCCAGATAGCTCTTTAAAAGTGCAATAACATGACGAGCTGTTGACATAAGACATAACATCAAGTCTAAATTAGTATTTCAAAACCTTATAACTCCCGATTTACCCATTTGTTAAAGCTGTAAGAAATATTCGGGACACAATAAAGCAAAAAATATATTACTCTACAACTTTACAAGCTGTCTGTAACAGATTGGTGTGCCAGAGTAATATTTTTATAATCCCTTAAAAATACTCTCATGCGAACAAAAGTACTAAACAAGAAAAGAAAATTAATATTGGGAACTGACATTTTGACAGTAAACCTAATTGATGGCGATCGCATCCCTCGTCTTCTGAAACTGCAACTCGATTCGATGATAGGGAGATTCTGCATAGCAAGCAGCACGTAACCGAATTGGGCTGTGCTTCAATATATGTATTACTCCTATCCCGCTAGAAGATTAGCTTTCATGTAATAATGTATATTACATAAAATAAAATTTAGGCTGCATCATGGTTAAACCTTTACGGAATAGAACTTTTAGGCTAGAGACTCACCAATTAGATGTGGATTTATGG
>JBCCSG010000359.1:0-7325 GCA_039200565.1 Cyanobacteria bacterium P01_D01_bin.50
AACCTATCTCCTCACTCTTTTTATTTCCGTCACTATCTTTCAGGAGTCGAACGGAGATAACCACGTCACCCGACCCATCTGCTCGCTCTTTCCGGTATATATCTTTGAGTTGAGAGGGTGAGTAGCTTCTTATAGTAGTAGACAAACCACCTTGAATAGAGATAGCTCGTTGATTTGTAATCAAATAAACTGTTTTTCGTGCTGCTAGCCACACCCATATAGGACTAGACAGCATCCCAAAACCAACAAGCACGAAAGGTAGACCAAAAAGAGCAAACAGATGCTGAGACTGTATTCCTTCTCTTATATCGGGAAGCTTGAATCCCAATGCGCCCCATATCCAAAATAATGCAAAACTTGTCCAAGGAATCCCGAATAAAATACTGCCTATAGAAGATGCCGTAAAAAAACGAGGTACGGGTTGCTCAACCCATCTTATAGTTTCTCCTGCTTCAAGCTCCTTGTGTACTTTTTTTCGGAGTTCATTCGGTATTTGTAAGTTGTTTAACATAAAAGTTTCTTTGTTTGCTAGAAATACTCCCAATCGTTTGTTCTTAAAACGACTTTTAAACTATTGTATTATTTCTAGCTTGAAACTCAATTTTCGTCGGTATGCTGAGCTGCAAATTTTAGGACGGCATTACCCGAAATTTGATAAAATGGTAGTCTTTAAGACTAAGATTCTCGCCCCGAACGCATCCATCAAAGGGATACTTCTAATAACTTAAGATTGTCTTATACAATAGGCGGCGTATTTACCTACATCTGCTCGTTTAGCTTAGGTACATATGTTAGGAGTAAGGTAAAAGTAAGGAAAAGTTGTAATACCATAAATTACATGATTTATTTTGGAGTATAGAAAATACCCAAAAAATATGAATATTTATACTGAAGAACATTCGCACTAAAGAGAATAGTTTTTGAGTTAGGTAATTAATTGATGTAGTGCTTTGTGGGAGTGATGCTGTTAACCGTGACAATACAGCAGAGGTTACACACTGTTAATTTTATTTACCATTTTTTTGGGTGCGATGTTTGCTTTTAAATCTGCTCAGAAACGGTTATTTTACCTTCCTTTCATCTGCAAATAATGTGGTTAATTTTGAAGTGAATTATTCTACTCTCCTGAAAAAAATCGCTTTCGTTGGAGTCAAATAACTTATTATCGTTGGATTGATGTGTTGTTCCAAGAAAAAGTCCAAACTGCTGTTTCGGTCAATTGCTTAACTTTATCTAAGCTAAATGTATCTGTTTTTTCAAATCGTTTGTTTGTCTTTAAAGTTATCGATTGAACTCTATTAGAAGCGCACATAATATGTATATAACCTGTACCATTGAACATTAGATGTATTTTGAAGAATGTAAAAGCATGGCATAAGTTTTGCTGCATTAACCATATTGGACTATAAGTATGCTTCGGTATAGGATTAGGGTAGCGACTATGATACAACCATCCACTTCTAACTAAGCCTGATGTCTCAAACGGTCCCCAATCGCTACTTGTAACTCTTAACTTTCCAAAAGATTCAGCACTTGCTTCCAAGCTAATTCCATATCCTAAATTAGTAGAAAAATCCGTATTATCGTATTCACTATCGTTTATCTCAATATGTGCAGGCTCAATTATTTTATTATTCAGATATAAGTTTGTGGCACTAATGCTATCTTTAGTATATAGCTCAGGCACATTATGACCTGGAGCATTTTCAAGTAGTATAGATGTTATACCTTGTTCAAAAGCTTCTGCAACTGAACGACCAAACCCAATTGCTCTATAAAAAGATGCAGCAAATAGTATAGCTGTATAGTCGTCTATTTCTGCTTTCATCGCAATAACACAGTCTATAACTTCGGTTAAAGCCTTTGCATATAACTGTGAGTTACAAGCATTAATAATTACAATACGAATATTATCTTTTAAAGTTTTGAAAAGTGAGAATAGAGCTTCTTTACTTACTGATTTGCTTTGCCCGTTATCACTTGTGAGAATAATTTCGCCATTTTTATTTCCATGACCACTAAAATGTACGATTTCAGGTTTATAAATATTCATAGCTTGCAACAAGTCATCAGCACGAGTTGCCCAAGAAGAAAATAACTCTAAAGAATCTCTATCTTCTGAAGCTCTGATCTTCATCATGATAGAACGTATCTCCTCATCTAACTTAAGCCTACTGGTGTCAAAAGGATTTGATGCAATGAATAAAACCTTGATTTTTTTGTCCATACAATCTAACAATTTATAGAAATTGATCCCCAGTTTAACCTAAGTCCAAGTTGCGTATTATGGATTTTATTGATGTAGTGCATTTCCGTGCATTACTTTGTGTGACTTCTGCGAGGTAACAGTTAGAAAAAGGTCAACGCATAAATATTTTATAGATAAAAATTTTGTATACGTTTATTTTTGCTCGCTACAAGTTTTTCCAATTAACACGCTAATAAAATAATCATTCACTAAAAATCTATATCTAGAATGATTAATTATAAATGATTAGTATACTGACTATTCATTTATTAATTTTCTCTCCAACCAAAACTGAGCAAAAAACGAGGTACAATACTACAAGTGTCTAAAACCTTGATAAATCGTGTTTTCAGCCATATTTTAAGCAAAACCCAACAAGTGTATTGCGCAATAACGGTTAGGCAAAAAAACTCTGTATAGCTTGTATATGATAAATTTCAGGGTTTAAATATTACACAGTGTGCCAAATACTATTCTTATTTTTACCTTACTTTTTGCCATGCTACAATATTACATTACTGAACTGGCACATAGCTATTTTACTTTGAGGCAATTGTGTGGTGAGTGTTTTGATGACCTATGTCTGCAATTGCAGGTGTGTCAGCAAAACTTATATATGCGTTCAGTGCAAGTATTTAAGAGCGTGTTTATAAATAAAATTTTGTCATTCTGAGAAACGAAGAATCTAGGTTTTGCGGTGTAGTCAAGAGATGCTTCACTACGTTCAGCATGACAAATCGTGGTTTTTGCCGAATTAATAAGCACCCTCTAAAAGAGCCGCACCCGAATGAATTGTACTGTATGTGAATAAGCTGAAAATCTCAAGAAGATGGTTTAAACAGTCATTCAACAAAACTAAACTGCTCAGAGTAATCCAAACTCAATTCATGGACTTGTTTATTTGCAACAATTCCAATCAACTCTGGATTTGAACCATCATTAAGAAATATACCTGTTCCTGATGGTAAACCTATTGGAGAAGAACCCAGTAAATAGTCTTCAGCTTTACCGACTAGTTGAATAACATCGTTTTTGGTAAAATCCGTAATTAGAGCATAATCTTCATTTCCGGGACTGGAAGTATCACCGTCATTATAGAAAACTTGTTTACTACCATCTATAATTTCCCCTCCTAAGACAAATGTATCTTTACCTGCACCACCAGTTAAGGTATCTACTTCGCCTCTTCCTAAAGCTATAGGGGAATTAGGAGTTGTTCCAAATAATAAGTCATCACCACCACCACCAAAAACTTGATCGTTTCCTATCCCACCATTAACTAAGTCATCACCACCATTACCATATACTTTATCGTCTCCTGCGCTTCCAAATACTAAGTCATCACCACTACCACCTTTAACGAAGTCATCACCACTACCACCGTCAATAAAGTCTATACCACTACCGCCTGAAATTTGATCTTCACCTGCTCCACCATCTATATTATCTTCTCCAGCACCTCCACGAAGAATATCATTTCCAAATCCGGTACCATCAATATTATCTCCTATGATATTGTCATTTCCTTGTCCTCCATCAATGACATCATTTCCATTTCCACCACCTAAAACATCAGTTTCCTTTCCTCCATCAATCACATCATCTCCATCTCCACCCTCAATGAAGTCAGTTCCATTTTTACCAAAAACAACGTCATTACCATCACCCGCAAATACAAGATCATCACCGCTACCTGCATTAATATTGTCATTACCATCACCAGCAAGTATAGCGTCACCTCCAGAGAAAGCTTTAATAAAGTCATCAAGTGGTGTACCAAGAAGCTGGTCTCTACCTGATGTACCGTTAATAATTACCATTTGTCGAAACTCTTCATTATTAATTTCCGTTTATCACTATAGCATTAAGAAATGATTTATAAAGTATTAAATATAACTAGACTATTTCAGTAATTACGCAACTGGCACATCGCGATACGCGTTCGCGCAGCGTGTCCGAAGGACTCAGCGTCGCTATAAAGGGCTATCGCATTTTTCAAATTGAAAATATTCCATCTTTGGGGACAATTATTCGGGAGAAATCTTCTTCTAATCCTTTTGGTTGGTCATAGGTACCTCAATAACCCCATACCCCGATATTTTGAGGGGATAAGATTTGTATACTAAACAGGTAGATTTTTAACAAGACCAATGATGAACGACTCAGTAATAGTCATCTTCATGACTTGTAGATTGGGGTAGATGGCTCAGGCATTTGGTAGTGTAAAGTTGACTTGTGAGTTATGCTAACCTCAGTGGTGCCAACCTCTATATTGCAATATTCTGGGATAAAAAATCAGTTTAAAAAGCCCAAAACATAACCCCCTCCCAAATCAAAAAAGCCAAAAACTGGGAAAAAGCAATATATAGCCCAGAGTTCCGCAAAAAACTGGGTCTACCACCAGAAGAATAACCGTTTCTGAGCAGGAACGGCAAACAGCATCAGTTCCCGAAACAACCCAGGGGCAAGCATTTACTGGAGTAATTAATACTGCATAAACTTACTTTTCTCTTAAGTTTAAAAGTAAAAGCTGTAGGGATTGAAGGAAGCTTTGTTAACGGCAAGAAACACGGAATTTTCAACTTCTTTACAGGTGGCAGTATATGCAGAGTAGACCTGACTCAATACCATGGAGGCACCTTCATCAAAATAAAATTTATCACTCATCCCAGTTGTATTCCACCACATCAAACGGTAAAATCTGGCTTTATTACAAGCAATATTTATTACAACTAACAATATATAAATCGAATGACCAAAACCCGCATCATAGCGCTATTTAACCAATCAGGGGGCGTGGGCAAGTCAAGTTTAACAATGAACTTGGGCTACCACCTAGCTAAAAAAAAGCATCGCGTTTTACTTATAGACATGGATCCCCAAGCGTCTTTAACGACGTTTATGGGTTTAGAACCAGAAAACCTCACCCAAACCATATACGAAGCAGTAGTAGGAGAAGAAGATTTACCCGTGCATCCAGAACTGATTCACGGTATGTCCTTTGTCCCTGCTAACATTAATCTCAGCGCAGCCGAACTCGAACTAGTTGCAGCACTCATGCGCGAGATGCGACTAAAAAATGCACTTGCTCCCGTACTAGACAATTACGATTACATACTCATCGACTGTCCCCCATCCCTAGGAATTTTGAGCGTTGTTAGCTTAGTCGCAGCAACTCACATATTAGTCCCAATTCAGTGCCAGTTTAAATCATTCCAAGGAACCGATTTATTACTCAAAACTGTCGCTTCACTCAAAAAAGGTGCAAACCGTTCCTTAGCTATCGCCGGTTTTATTCCCACAATGTTCGATGCTCGTACCGCTCAAGAAAGCCGGACATATGAAGCAATTAAAGATCAATTATCGCCCCTAGCCACAGTTTTTGACCCCATACCCAAAACAATTGCCTTTGCCGATGCCAGCGAAGCTCGTTTACCCTTAGCTTTATCAAATCCCAAACATCCAGCAGTAAAGGTAATGAAGAAAATTGCTGCTAGCTTGGAGAAACTACCATGAATAAGCCAACTAAGAGAAAACAACCCTACACTAGTAAACTCCAAGGTGTCGCCGCTTTACTTGGAGGAGATACCAGCACTGATAACGAAACTACTCAAAGCGGAACAACGAGTATAGCAATTTCCCAAATACAATTACCCGCATCCCAACCTCGTCGCTATTTTGACCCACAAAGACTAGAAAAATTATCAAACTCGATTAAAGAACTAGGAATACTCGAACCGCTCCTGGTGCGTCCCCTGCCAAAAAACAAATACGAACTAGTCGCCGGGGAACGCCGTTACAAAGCTGCACAAATGACGGGACTAACCGAAGTACCCGTAATCGTCCGCGAAATGGACGATACCATTACCCACCAGGTGCGCTTGGTCGAGAATTTACAACGAGAAGACCTCAACCCCTTGGAAGAAACTGAGGGGATTTTAGAACTGTTAGCGATACGGTTGAAACTCGAACAAGATGAAGTAATCAGCTATCTTAATCGAATGCGTAACGTTTGCGATCGTCATAAAAATGAAGAAAACGAGGTGAGACATAACGTTATGTCTCAAAGCGAAACTAAGGTAATTGAGGAATTATTTGCATCGTTAGGAAAGATGGGTTGGGAGTCGTTTGTAAAAAATCGCTTACCCCTTCTTAAATTACCTTCAGATGTATTGGAAGTATTGCGACAAGGGAAATTGGAGTACACCAAAGCCAGGGCGATAGCCAAAGTTAAAGACGAGCAGAAGCGGCAGGATTTGATAGAAGAAGCAATCGCAGAAAACTTATCCCTTACTCAAATCAACGAACGTGTTAAAGCAGCTTTCAGAACAACAACAGTAAACCCGCTCAAAGAACGTTACAAAACTGCAATGCCGCGCTTACAAAAATCTAAAGTGTGGGACAATCCCAAAAAGCAGAAGGCTTTAGAAAAACTGCTAACTCAAATTGAAGCGCTGATTGATGAGTAGTGTTGTTTATTCAAAAACAGCGTTATTTGCAAATAAGGTAAAGTTTCCCATTTAGGTACGATTCACTTCCAAGAAAGTCACCCTTAACAACTATCGCAGCTGAAAAGGCTGCATTAGCACATCAAGGGGTTGAATAATAATTGCAGTTGATTCTGGTACTTCCTCCCAATCATCTATCAAGTTGTTTAATGGTTCGGAGACTACCAAGCGGGTGTTCTCAGAAAATAGATCGCATTCTGGATTCAATTTCTCACAAGCACGCCAGGTTTTAGTAAAAGGGGTTAATAGCGATAATATCCGCAGACTGTTCCCATTGGCGTTCCAAAGTTAGGAGAGATTATGATTGTGTTGAATACTATGCGACATTCACGACGAGTCCTAAACGCAAGTGTTTTTCCAGTTATGGTGCTATTAGATAATAAATTTTTTGGGTGAAGAGTATAGTCACAACTAATGTAAGTATGATAGGCATCACCGTGCCGATTCGGATTTTTTGTGCGCTAAGGCTGAAATTAAGATGGGATAAGCTTTTCAAGAAGTGCTTTCTACCATCAATTTTGTGAAATAACTATGGTTATGCTGCAAGTTTTGATCTAGTTTGAACGAAA
>JBCCSG010000360.1:0-7300 GCA_039200565.1 Cyanobacteria bacterium P01_D01_bin.50
TACGTTCGCACGGATGCTGGTGGTGCTTATCGCTTCGACCGTAAGAATAAGAAGTGGCTACCTCTGATGGATATGTTTGATAGCAACTTTTCAGGTGGAAGTATTGGTGTTGAAAGTATTGCAGTTGACCCGCAAAAGCCACAAAATATATATGCTGCGGTAAATCATCAAAGCTCAATTATTACTGAAGGTGACACTAAAAAATACAAGTATTCCGGTGAAGTAATAGTTTCCAAAGACAGGGGAAATACCTGGAAACCGACAGGATTGAGTAAAAAAAATGTCTTTATGGGACCTAATCAGAAATATCGCTCTGATACTGGAGAAAGGTTAGCGGTAGACCCAAATAATAGCGAAATAGTTTATTTTGGTTCTCGTCGGGATGGACTATGGAGAAAGAGCGGAAACCAAGAATGGATGCAGGTTGGTGGAGGATTACCATCTGCTAAAAGTTTACCAAAATACAATAAATCTAACGGTAAAGAGAATAAAGATTTACCTGGTTTTACTTTTGTAGCTTTTGATGCCAGAACTGGAAAAACTAATCAATCAACTCAAACTATATATGTAGGAGTTCACGGAAAAGGGGTATGGAGCAGTAACGATGCTGGTAAATCGTGGCGTAATATTGCAGGAGGAAAAAACCCTTTACGCGGAACGGTTGCTAACGATGGTACGCTTTATGTCAGTTTTGGAACTTATATCAAGAGTAAAAAAACTGGTGGAGTTCGGAAATATAAAAACGAAAAATGGACTGATATCACTCCAGACGGTAATAAAAGAGTTTATTCAGCCGTAGCAGTGCAGAGAAATAATCCTAATAGGGTAATGTCGATTTCCGACAAATATCTTTACCGTTCCAACAATGGTGGTAATACTTGGAACAAACAAACGATGTATATGGGTGCTTATGATGCGAATTATCCCCAAGATAAAGTCAATCCGTCGGCTCCTAAATACTATCAGTCTTATGCTGGAACTGGTGCATCGGTAGTTGTTTTTGACCCAGAAAACTGCAAACAAGTATGGTGGACAAACGGTTGGGGTGTAGCTCGTACTGACGATATAACAGCTAAAGAGCCGAATTTCAAATGGCTGATGAACAACTTAGAAGAACTTGATAGTAATATCGTGCGAGTTCCACCCGTTCCTAAATCTCAAGGAGGAGCAGATTTAATCAGCGGGGTACAGGACATGATTGGTTTTCGTCATGTCAATCGTCACCAAGTACCGAATCAAAAAATTAATCCCACAAATATTGATGTAAATCCAGATTTTAAATGGGCTAACCCCGACTGGAAAAAATATCCTCAACCCTTTCCTCATGTAGCAGGAGCAACGGGTATGGATTATGCTTACAAAAAACCATCATATGCTGCATTTGTAGGTTTTCATCAATGGCAAGGATTTTACCCAATACATGGTTTTACCAAAGATAACGGTAAAACTTGGCAAGCTTTTGAGTCTGTACCCGCAGAAAATATGTGGAAAAAGGAAAAATCCAAACGAGAGAAAACTATAGCAATGGGTGGTCAAATCGCAATGTCACCAACTGACCCAAATAATATGGTTTGGTCGCCAACTTGGGGTCCTTATACTCATTACACTAAAGATGGTGGGAAAACTTGGAAGCTAGCGCGAAACTTAGACCACAAACCCAAACCAGAACCCTTTGACCCTAATAACGATAAACACACTCATTACGATACATTACCCAAATCCTGGGCAAACAGCATTAATCCGTGGTTAAGTTCCTATATTTTGGCTGCTGACCGTCAAGACCCTCAAGGTAAAACTTTTTACTACTACGATGGTTGGACATTTTATTACAGTAACGATGGTGGAGCAAATTGGAGAAAGGGAGCAGCGGGGAAATTACCTACATGGAAAGTAAGACCGGCGATAGTGTCTAACCCTACAAAACAAAATGACGTATGGATGAGTTTTGCTCGCAACCACGAAGATGTAGAAGGAAATAAACTGTATCGCTCTACCGATGGGGGTAAAAATTTCAACTCAATTAAATCAGTAGATACCTGTGAATTCGTGACCTTTGGTAAAGGTTCTTCCAACAAAAACCCTTATGTTTATATATTTGGACGTGTAGGTGGTGCAAAGAAAAATGCAATGTACGTTTCAAAGAATATGGGACAAACATGGAAGCAAATCAGCAACCCACAAGTACAGCAATTTCCCGGAATCACCTGGTTAGAAGGTGATATGCGAACATCCAACTTAGTATATGCAGCTGTATCAGGTCGTGGAATTATGGTTGGGGAACAGTGAACAGCGCTAGTGGTCTTTTTCATAAATTCCGCTCTGGTCGGGTTTTCTCCGAAACTGTCGGGAGACGTTATTTATAACGTCTCTACATTACGTCCGTAGAAAACAAAACCGTCAAAAATAATGAAAAGAACCACTAGTGGTCTGTCCTATAACTATTTCATTTCATAAATTCCGACGGGTTGTAGAGACGTAGCAGTGCTACGTCTCCCGACATTAGGTCGAAAACGAACCAGTCAAAATTAATCGCACAGACCAATGCTACCTACTAGTCCTTTTCATTCTGGCATTGCTGAATCGAAATATGAAATGATGATTTCACATTGCCGGAGACGTAACACTGTTACGTCTCTACACTAGTTTAATGTTTTTTACAAAATGTATATAAATACAATTCATTGTTTAATTCAGCAACGCCGAAAATCTACACCCCTTTTTGCCTCCCCTACAAGAAAATGTGCCGGTTGCGTAAGTCCTAAAACTAATGAAAAGAAACAATATTTCCTAAAAATTCCCCGAATCAAGATACATTAATAAAAAGATAAGAGCAAAAAGTTAAAATTTTTAACTTTTCACTCTTAACTAATAATTATTTGAAACGGGCGAGAAGGGATTCGAACCCCTGACACCGTGGTCCGTAGCCACGTGCTCTAGTCCACTGAGCTACACGCCCTCACTAGATTTTCATAATAACATATGTCAACCACATGACACAAGAAGATTTTCAAAATTCACCAGGTTCCCTTCTAGGGCAGGGTTTAACTCATTTGGATAATCGTGGAGAAGCCCAGATGGTAGATGTATCTGCCAAAGCACCCACTGTTAGACAAGCTGTTGCTGCTGCTGTGGTGCGGATGAAACAAGAAACCTTAGCTGCGATTGAATCGGGAAATGCTCCGAAAGGGGATGTATTGGCAACGGCAAGATTGGCTGGAATTATGGCTGCAAAGCAAACGTCTACTTTGATTCCTTTATGTCATCCGTTACCGTTACAAAAAATTGAAGTGCAAATAACAGCTTTATCTGAATTACCAGGTTATGAAATTCAAGCAACTGTCAAAACAAAAGCTGAAACCGGTGTGGAAATGGAAGCTTTAACTGCGGTAAGTGTTGCTGCACTAACTTTATACGATATGGCGAAGGCGTTAGAAAAGTCGATTCAAATTGAATCAATACATTTGGTAAGTAAAAGTGGTGGGAAATCGGGAGATTATATTATGTCCCCTTGAACGGTTTTGACTTCTCCCAGCTTTCAAAAGGCTGGGTAAGGAGGGGGAAGAGGAGCCATTGCGTTGCGGAGGTTCCCGCAGTACGTAGCAAATGGCGTGGGGAAGAATAATTTTTTATGAATTGAAGAAAGTTTTAGGTCTTACTATCGAATAGAACAATATACAAATTAACTTTTTAGATGCACAAAAGCTTAACTCCTTTAATTTCTTAAATCTGATTCCGCGCTTTAAGCTGCAAATAGCGATCAACTAACTTATCTGTAATTTGATTTGCTGGCGCATCCAGTACTAATACGCCTTTTTGTTTGAGTTGAGCAAATGCTACTTGACGTTGGGATAATAAATCTAAAGCCACCGCACGGTTGTAAGCTCCTGTAACCCCTTGTTCGGTTGAAGAAGTATGAGCCAAGTCATCCACTTTAGGATCGCGCAATGTCACGCAAAATGGTAAATAACGGGGTGATAATCTAGTAAGTGCGGCTAAAAGTTCATTAGAAGCCGTGGCATCAACTATATCAGTAATTAGTACTACGAGACAGCGCCTAGTTTGTTGCTGTACAACTTTTGTTACTGCATTTAAATAATCTGATTCCATCAAAACTGGTTGAATTGGTGTTAATCTATCGATTAAATGATTTAATTGATTTTGACCGCGTTCTGGGGGAATCCACGTATGTATTGATCGATCAAATACACCAACTCCGACTTTATCTCCTCGATGCAATCCCGCTAATGCTAAGGATAAAGCTGCATTCAAACCCCAGTCAAATCGCTGTAAATTTTGCACTCTTGCCGTCATCAAGCGCCCTCTATCAAGCAAAATCATCAAAGTTTGCTCTTGTTCGGGTTCTAACACCCTTACCAATGGTGGCGAATTACCGTATGTTGAGCTTCTCCGAGCGGTAGCTTTCCAATCAATAAACCGTAAATCGTCGCCGGTGCGGTAGTTTCGCAATTCAGCAAATTCGGTACCAATACCCATATTGCGAAGTTTACGTATCGAACCTGACGATTGTAATGTTAAGCGAATAGAAAGCGATCGCAATCCCATCAAATCGGGATAAACTTTAATTTTAAAGCTTTGGGGAATCTTGCGATCGTTCCACGTTAAACCCCAAGCACCAAGTTGTCGCACCTGAATATCTCCCCAAGCAAATTCTCCTCGTTGGGTGGGATGAACTGTATATGTTAATTCTTGGGTACTATTAACAGGAATAGCAGCGCGGAGTTTGGAGTTAGATACGCCAAATCCACCGGGGTAATAGTCGCAAATTTCAACTATAGCTGGGGATTTTTGTGATTTTACCGTTAGCTGTATGGGGTTATCTCTGCCAACGGAAAGTCTTGGCGCTACTTCCCGGGTAATTTCGACGCGATTATTTTGCAATCGCCAATTATCTACAAGCATTAATAACAGTATTGCCGCATCAAATAGTAAAATTACAGCAATACTTGTGGAAATGCCGAGAAAAATAGTCAGAATAGGGGCAATGATAACCCCTAATACTAACAAAAAATAAGTACGTCTTGAAGGAATCATATCAATTTCCGGTTAAATATTTATCATATCTGTGGAGGTTTAGTAAGAGGTAAGAGGCTCATGGAGTAATGATAATTTTTTTAAACGCAAAGAGGCGCAAAGGTTAACGCAAAGAGGCGCAGAGGTTTTTATCTTGGTACTGGAACTTTATTGAGTATGGAAGCAATTACTGCATCAATTTCCAAACCATCTAACATTGCTTCTGGTTTCAAAATCAAACGATGTCGCAACAAAGGAGGTGCAACTGCTTTCAAATCATCGGGGGTAACGAAATCTCTTCCTGCTAAATACGCCACTGCTTGAGATGTCACAAACCACGCATTAGCCGCACGAGGTGATGCACCTAATGTTAAATCGGGATTTTGACGTGATGTTCTCACTAAGGCTAAAAGGTAATCAATAATTGCTTCGCTTACTTTAACTTGTTTTACCGCTTCCCTTAACTCCATTATTTCTTCTACCCGAGCCACGGGTTTAATACTTGCAATATCCGTGCGTCGTGCTGCAAAACCTGCTTGACGGTTAAGCAACATTTGCTTTTCTGCAGCTTCTGGGGGATAATCAACTACTAATTTAAATAAAAATCTGTCTAACTGCGCTTCCGGTAAAGGATAAGTTCCTTCAAATTCTAAAGGGTTTTGCGTGGCGATCGCCCAAAATAATTCTGGTAAAGGTAAACTTTCACCGTCGAGGGTTACCTGTAATTCTTCCATCCCTTCTAACAAAGCTGCTTGCGTCTTTGGAGGAGTGCGGTTAATCTCGTCAGCTAACAATACCTGGGTAAATATTGGTCCTTTTTTTAAACTGAAACTGCGAGTATTTAAATCAAAAATATTCGTACCCGTAATATCTGATGGTAATACATCAGGGGTTAATTGAATGCGGCGAAAATCTGCTTGAATTAACTGCGCCATCACTTTCACCAGGAGTGTTTTACCAGTTCCCGGTACTCCCTCCAATATAACGTGTCCTCCTGCTAAAAGTGCTACAAGTAGTTGGTTAACTAAGGTAGATTGCCCCACAACTACTTTATTCAGAGCTTCTACGAGGTTGTTAATTATAGGTTTGGTTTTACTCATTGGTGTGCTTAACTAATTTAGGCGCGAATTTTATAGACACATGGATGCAAGTAGATATCTAGTACCGCTGTGCGGAAGTCTGGCATTATGGCATTCAAAAGTATTGCTTTATAAAGATTTTAAGTTTTTGATATGGGTGCGCTATTTACACGCTCACTGTACTAGCTATTCAATTTGCTTTCTTTAGATTATTAGTTCTAAAAATATTTCTTTATTTGTATAAGTAAGTCGGCACAAATAAACCCAACTATATTACAGAATGTAAACTGCCTCCAAAGCCTTATTACTACTCACTATTCACTATTCACCCCATCACTTGTTTTAATTACTATTTTCAACGCCAACCTACTTATCAAGTTTTATAACTCATTTAGCAACTCGATGTTATTGATTACAAGGGCACTGTAGGGGCATTTTTCGCCTTTTGGGCTTCTGCATGTACTGTTTGCCATTTTTTCAACCAGCTTAACAGTTGTCGTTCGCTTATGCGATGTTTTCCATTGTGCATGCTTAATACTTCGTTAAGTTGAGTTGTAGGAGTTTTAATTTGTTCGATCCAAGCATTCATAACTATTTGCTTATCAAGTAATTCTTGGCCTAGAGATAAAGCTTTTTGCAATCGTAATTGTTCTTCTTTACCTATCATTTCAACTACAAAGTTGTTACAATCAGCTTTTTCTAAAACTTGTGCCAAAGCTTGAATGTATTCTTCGCTATTATCCACAACTCGTGTTTTTAAATTAATTGGTTTACCGAAACGGCGATTTTGCGCCAAAATCACTATTAACAGTAAAAATCCTACCTGTATCAATGCGGGGAACAAAGGAGTTTGAGTAAGATAACTGAATAAATCCCCTTCACCTTGGCTTTCTCTAACTTTAGCGTCTTTATAACCGTGAATGTATTCATCTACATATATGGTGTTTTTATTTTGTTTAACCAAATCTTCTAAATAACGAAAGTTGCTGACATTATCTTGATAAGCATTAGCTGCTAAAAAAGGAGTAGTAGAATAAATTATCTTTCCTTGTCCTAATTTTTTTTGCCAAACAACAGCACCAAAACTATCTTCTAAAGAAGAAACTTCATTTTTCTTCAATTCGTGCCTTCGTCGCGTTTCTATTTTTACATTTCCGAATTCAGATTGCAACATCGAAGTAAATTTAGTA
>JBCCSG010000361.1:0-7289 GCA_039200565.1 Cyanobacteria bacterium P01_D01_bin.50
AATAAAGGATTTAACGAAAGCGAGCAAAAATGGTTTCGCTGGCGCAGAGAAAGCAGTATAGAGAATATCACCAAGGGATTGCAGAAATTTTTAAAAGTTAAAAACAGTCCCTTTGCGAAATTCAAAACTGTTAAAAATATTGAAGTTGTCGAACGCTCTAAAGGAGGCAGAATCCTTAAACTAGCCGTTGACACAGATATCGGCACCTTCCATTTATATAAAGACGAAGTTCGTAGCGCCTTCTTCGCACCTAGAAGCACCTTATTTTACCTAAAAGCACTCAACAAAGGAAAACCCGGACTTTGGGGATACGAATTCGTTGGTGGTGGATTAGGGCATGGAGTAGGTTTGAGTCAAATTGGCGCGATGAATCTAGCTAATTTAGGCTGGAAAAATGGAGAAATCCTTAAATTTTACTATCCCGGCACTCAGATTCAGATGCTCAGCGACGCGGTGAAGGTTAGTAAGAAATAGGATTGGGAATTGGGGATAGGGGATTGGGCATTGGTAAGAGTTGGGAGTTAGGAGTTAGGAGTTAGGAGTTAGGAGTTAGGAGTAGTGAATTTGTTGTGAATTACTTTTTATCTGTGCTGCTCAATGCCCAATGCCCAATCCCCAATGCCCAAATAAAAAAGCAGCCTCTGCGTTTCGGATAACATTTTCCCGATACGCTGCTGCTTTCAAAGAAATATTTAATTATAAAGCTAACTCTGGCATTTGTGCTTTGAGTTATTTTTATGCTTAGTAAAGCTCTTCTTCCTTATGAGTTTCGATGGTGCAGTCAGAAGTTGGATAGGCGACGCAAGTTAATACATATCCGCCTTCCATTTGATCGTCGTCTAAGAAAGACTGATCGGACTGATCTACCGAACCAACAGTAATCTTACCAGCGCAGGTGGAACAAGCACCAGCACGGCAAGAGTAAGGCAGGTCTAAACCAGCCTCTTCAGCTGCGTCTAAAATATAAGTATCGTCATCACAGTCGATAGTTTGGTTTAAACCTTCGGCTTCGCTGACGAGTGTTACTTTAAATGTTGGCATTTCGTAAATCCTCTCTTTTTTGCAAACGGCAGTATAAGTTATCCTCAAGCAAACCATGCGGCTGCTCCTGAAGGATATAGCCGTATTTTTTTATTTGCTTCAATTCTGATACTACGAGAAAAATTAGAGTTTGTTACCAGATTTTTGTCTCGATTAGTAATGAAATAAGGACAGTCAATAAATATAAGCTAAACTTATCGTTTTCAGCTTCTTTTCGCGAGACTATTAGAAAAGGTTATATACATTAAAATAAATTGTGATTTTGTAAATCACTTATCAAGAAGATTATTAAAATTGATGGTATATATAAGAGTTCTGCCTTTATAAATTTAAGCAGGAAGGCAATTATGCTAGAAACTTTTGGTAATATGTATAATTCTTCGGCGGTATGGGGATTTTATCAAAGTGCGAGTAGGGTTAATTGGTACTGGTTATGCGGCAAAATTAAGGGCACAGGCGCTATTGCAGGATGAAAGAACGGATTTAGTAGCGGTTGTGGGGAATATAGCTTCTAAAACCGCAGCTTTTGCTCAGGATTTTCAGTGCAAGGCGCTAAGCTCTGTGCAGCAGTTAATAGAAGAAGATATCGAGTTGGTGGTAATTAGCAATGTGAATTCAGGGCATGGTGCTGTTGCGTGTGCGGCATTGGAAGCTGATAAACACGTTGTTGTGGAATATCCTCTGACTTTGGATTTGGCAGAAGCATCAGAGTTAGTAAAGAAAGCGAAGTTGAAAAATAAACTTCTTCATGTGGAGCATATTGAACTTTTGGGTGGTTTGCATCAAGCTTTAAAACAGCATTTGGCGATGGTTGGCAAGGTGTTTTACGCGCGCTACAGTACTATCAAACCGGAGAATCCTGCACCGCGAAAGTGGACTTATAATCATCAACTTTTTGGTTTCCCTTTAATGGGTGCGCTTTCGAGAGTAAATCGTCTGACAAATTTATTTGGTGAAGTGATGGCGGTTAATTGTCATTACCGATTTTGGGGGAAGGAAGCGGAGTTTTATCAATCTTGTTTTTGTACAACTCAACTTAATTTTAGTGATGGGCTTTTAGCTGAAGTTGTATACGCTAAAGGTGAAGCTATGTGGGAAGCTCAACGAAAATTTGAGGTACACGGCGAAAATGGCGCATTGATTTTCAATTCTCAAGATGGAGTTTTTATTAATACTGAAAAAACAACTCCGATAGAAGTTGGTAGTCGTCGCGGTTTGTTTTTTAAAGATACCACTATGGTTTTAGATTATCTTTTTGATGGAACTCCTTTGTATGTGAGTGCAGAAGAAAGTTTGTATGCTCTCAAAGTTGCTGATGCTGCAAGACGAGCGGCGGAAATGGAAACTAAAATTGCGCTAAGCGGGAAAGTTGGGAGTTAGGAGTTAGGGGTTAGTAAAAATTATCTATTCTCCTTATCTTTCCATCTCCTCAATCAAAAAGCAGCATCCTAGGATGCTGCTTTTAAATCACTACTTTAGTGCAAAGTCAACTCTTAATTTTTATATTAATGCTTCTTCTTGATGAGTTTTTATTGTGCAGTCTGAAGTTGGCTTAGCGATGCAAGTCAATACAAATCCTGCTTCTAATCTGCTCGTCATCTAAGAAAGATTGGTCTTCTTGGTCAACGGTACCAGATTCAAGCTTACCAGCACAGGTCGAGCAAGCACCAGCACGGCAAGAGTAAGGTAAATCTATACCTTCTTCTTCTGCTACGTCTAACATAATCTCATCGTCAGGACAATCGATTACTTTCTCTCCCTCAGGGGTAACGAATGTCAAAAAGTAAGTTGCCATTTTGTAATCCTCTCTTTTTGCAAACGGTTGTATAAGTTATCTATCAAGCAAAATTTGCTGCGGCATACTTAAGAAATAGCCGTTTTGTTATATTTGCTTCAATTGTGATATTGGGAGAAAATAGGGCGTTTAACCAAATTTTTCTCTCGATTAGTAATTAAATCAGAATTTTTCAGATAAATAAGTTACACTTATCTCTATTTTTGACTCATAGAATGCATGGGCAAGCTCAACTGATCGATCGCAAGTCAAAAATATCAAGGTAATAAGTCAACGAGTCTATAAAAAAATAAAGGGCGTTGCTGAATCAAAATATGAAAACGTGATTTCACATTGAAACGGAAAGTGCATTGCTACGTCTCTACATAAGTTTCACATTTACTACAAAGTGTAGGTAGATATAATTCATAGCGAGGTAGGCAACGCCAAATAAAGAATGCCGCTGCATTGTGCTTAAAATAACGTCACCTACTATCTATGCAATTAAGTTTGCGGTAAAGACAGCTTCACAATTCTTTAACAAATATCTGTAGTTTGATTCATAAGTTCTTAATTATTGAGCATTTCTCTTCATTGTGACTTCATAAAATTCCTAGATAATACTACTAAGTGAATTTGTGTTTTTATCTGTTAGAAAAAAAGTAGGTACATGTGAGGAATTTAAGATGAAATTATTGGTAAGAGCAGGAGCTATTGCAACATTAAATCTGCTGTGTTGCTCCAATTTTGCTGTTTCAGCAAATGTTGCAAGTAATATTAAATTACAATCTAATTTTTCTGAACAGAATGTATTAAACAAAAAAATTGCTCAAAAAATAACGCCTCTTAGCTTCAATAATCGATTTCAAAGGAGGGAAACAAATACTCAATTCGCGAATTTTTTACCAAGTAATGCACCGTTGGTAGCGATGCTTGATACTTCTTCTGCAAGTTGGAAAAAAGCTGGTAATTTTCAGTTGTTTCAAACAGCTTGGAATGGAATTTCTTTTTTAATTCCATCGATAGTAAAAATTGGATATGCAACAGAGATTGAACCTTGGTTGGGAGAGCAAGTCGCTTTTGCATTTTTACCAAAGGATGGTGCTTCTGGAGTTACTATCCAATCCAATTTTGTGATGTTAGCTCCTGTAAAAGACGAACAAGCTTTGCAGTCTTTTTTGAGTAAACTTCAAGCAAATGGAGGCTTTAATGGGCGAAAGTATAAAGGAATTACTATCTTAGAAACGAAAACTGGTTTATCTAAGCAAGATAGTAAAATTCCTGCGATTCCCAAATCTCCTTTAAATAAAGTTGTTAAACCAAATGTTGTTACAAAGACTAGTTTGAGAGCGCAAAATGGTACGGTAATAGGTATTTTGCCGGGACATATTGCAATGGCTTCTTCGAGAAAAGCGATTGAAAAGTTGATTGATACTAGTAAACAAAAATCTGCCACTTTAGCTCAAAATTCTCAGTTTCAGAAAACAATTAGACAATCTCAAACTGGTAAACCACTATTTGCCATGTATCAAGATCCAGTTGGTTATCTTGCTTTTCTTAAAGAGGCAATTAAAGACCCCAGTTTAGGTTTACCCTCTCTTAATTTGGATAGTATCATTTCACCGGAACAATTTAAACAATATAAAAGTGTCGGCTCTTTCTTGACGTTGCAAAAAGAAGGGGTACGTTTTCAAGTAAATACTTATTCTTCACCTACATTCAATAGAAATAATCTGGCTGCGAATATTCAAACACAATCGATATTATCTCGAATGCCAGCAGCAACATACTCTGCTGTTAACGGAGAAAATCTGAATCAAAGATGGCAAACTATAGCTAATGTGTTAAGTTCACAAAAGGATTTCAAAGATGGCTTAACAATGTTCCGTCAATTTATCCGCAGTAATACGGGATTAGATTTTGAACGCGATATCATCAATTGGATGGATGGTGAATTTGCTTTTTTCATGTTTCCCACTAAAGGCGGATTTTTCCAAGCGGTAAATCCTAACCTAAATATGGGAATCGGTTTAGCTATTGAAACTAGCGATCGCACTGCTGCACAAACAACTCTGAATAAGTTAGGAAGCGTTATTGCCTCTGCATCCAAGGGAGAGGTACAAATTACCCAAAAGAGTATCAAAAACCAACCAGTTACCAGTTGGGATTTTGATGGAGATTCTGCAAAAAGCTTACTTTCTTATAGTTGGGTAGATGACAATACTTTAATTGTGACAACTGGATATGGAGCAATTGCAGATTTAGTACCGCAGCCTTATATACCTTTAGATAAAGCTTACAACTTTAATACGGCAACTAATTCTCTTCCCAATCCAAATACAGGTTATTTCTACATGAATATGGGTTCTTTCCTGTCATGGATGTACGGTTTTGTACCGCCGAAATATAGCAATAATCCTTATTTCGGTATGTTTAAACAAGCTATTGGTTCAGTTTATAGTATTAGCGCTACGAGCGCTTCTAATGATGAGCGAGAGCAGTTTGATTTCTTAGTTGTTTTGGCTCCGGTGAGGAAGTAGGGGAGGGGGAGACAAGGGGAGAAGGGGATGGGGAGAATTAAACCTCTGCGCTCCTCTGCGTTTCCTTAGCGCTCCTCTGCGTTTAAATTGGTGAAAATTGAGCGCGTATTACTCGCCACAGCATTAACCCTAATATCCACACCAAAGCAAAGGGAAAAGCAATAACTCCTAAAATGAAACATAAAATCAATTTTCCTTTGCCACCTTGAGCGAATTTAATTACTGATTTAAGCCACTTGGGGATAATCCATTCTTCAATGGGTGTTTGTGTTTCTTGTAAAATCTGTTGTGCTTGAAAGTTTGTTATACAAGCTTTTTTTGGATTACCAATTAGATGATAAAGTTGTGCTAAGAGTTGTAAGGTTTTTGCTTCACTAAGCTTATCGCCAATTTCACGTTTAATAGTCAATGACTGTTCGTGGTTATCTATTGCTTTTTGGTATTGTTTTAAGGAAGTATAAGCTAAACCTAAATTATTCAGATAACCCGCTTCATCAGAGCGATCGCTTCGCGCATGCCCTAAGGGCTTATCGCCAATTTCACGTTTAATATTCAGAGACTGTTGATAGTTATCAATCGCTAATTTGTATTCTTTTAAGGAAGCATAAGCTAAACCTAAATTATTTAGAGAAGCTGCTTCAACATTGCAAACGCCAATTTCACGTTCAATAGTCAGCGACTGTTCATAGTAATCAATCGCTTTTTGGTATTGTTTTAAGGAATCATAAGTACAACCTAAATTATACAGAGAAGCTGCTTCACCATTGCGATTGCCAATTTCACGTCTAATAGTCAGTGACTGTTGATAGTAATAAATCGCTTTTTGGTATTGTTTTAAAGAATTATAAGTACCAGCTAAATTATTTAGAGAAGTGGCTTCACCAGAGCGATCGCTTCGCGCATGCCCTAAGGGCTTATCGCCAATTTCACGTTCAATAGTTAGTGACTGTTGATAGTAATCAATCGCTTTTTGGTATTTATCTAAGGAAGCATAAACATTACCTAAATTATTCAGAGAATTGGCTTCACCAGTGCGATCGCCAATTTCACGGAAGACAGCCAGGGATTGCTCGTAGTAATTAATTGCTTTTTGGTATTCTTTTAAGGATTTATAAGCACTACCTAAACTACTCAAAACAACAGCTTCATGACGGCGCTCACCTATATCTTGAAAAGATTTCAATGTTTCTCGAAAATATTCAATTGCTCGCTGAGATTCTCCCAAAGAGTTGTAAACCTGAGCCAGATGCGTTAAAGCACTCGCTTCTCCAGTTTGTTCTTTAATTTCTTTAAATATTTCTAGCGAGTCGTTGTGACAATCAATGGCTTTTTCATATTCCTTCAATGAATCATAAGCTAAACCTAAATATGTTAATGCCCATGCGATTTCCGAATTATTCTCTTGTGAAACTGGTTGCCATTTTTGCAGTAGCTCTTCGTATAACTCAACCCTAAGCGAATTTTGACCAAAGTTATGGAGTGATTCATGCAAATAATATAATATTTGCCGAGCTTTCTCATACTGCTTGAGTTCTAAATGATGATAAAAAACTTCTAAGGGCTCTGGTTCTTTTTCTTTTGATTTATAATAATATTTAAGAGCTATTTGATGCGCCTTTGTTAAGTCATCCGATTTTGTCTTGATGTATCCCAAAATCAATGGATGAAATTTAAAACGTTTCTCGCCATCTTCGTCTCGTTTTTCTTGTAACAATGAACGTCTAACTATCTGCCGCAATTCTTGTTCTGTCAACTCTTCATCAGGTAATTGGGCTGATGCTGCGACAATATTGAAAGGTATCCGATAGACGCTGACATTTAATAGTAATCTTTGTAATTTCGTACTCAGACGATTAAAACTAGCATCAAAAACTTGGCGCATCACAGTTTCAATTCCTCTGTGATCTCCTTTTAGTTTGTCGTCAGTCAATAAC
>JBCCSG010000362.1:0-7276 GCA_039200565.1 Cyanobacteria bacterium P01_D01_bin.50
AATTTAGCCAACGGAGGTTGGCTTTGTACAAGTAGCTCCAGCCTTCCAGGCTGAGAGGGATTCAGCGCAGCCTCATACAGAATTGGTATTATCACCTTACCAAACAACACCATGAAAAAAATCCTCATCCTCTCCGCCAACCCCAAAGACACAACAAATCTCCGCTTGGATGAAGAAATACGAGAAATCAAAAAAATACTCCAACTATCTGACAATCGAGACGAATTTGAAATCATCACCGAATCAGCCCTACAAGTTGACGATTTAACCCGCTTCCTATCTCACCATCAACCAACAATTGTTCACTTTTCCGGACATGGTAAAGATACTGATGGATTAGCCTTTGAAGATAATTTAGGACACCAAAAACTTGTAAGTACTCAAGCCCTAGCAAAATTATTTGATTTATTTCAACAACAAATCGAATGTATTGTACTCAACGCTTGTTATAGCGAAACACAAGCTGATTCTATTCACCAACACATTGATTGCCTAATCGGAATGAATCAAGCGATTGGAGATGAGGCAGCAATTCAATTTAGCAAGGGATTTTATACAGCTTTATTTAGCAACAGAAATTATCAAGATAGTTTTCAAATGGGTTGTGCTGCCATTGATTTACAGGGAATTCCAGAATATGCAACCCCAAAAATTAAAATTCGGCGATCGCGTTATCTAAAAGAAGAAAAAATCAACCCTGTAAAATCTGAAGAGAATAATCATATGAATAACGATAATCAAGGCGTACAAAACCGTTCAGTTTCTATGGGGGGAAGCGCTAGTATTACTGGTGGTGCAATTATAACGGGAGAGAATAGCACTGCCAACATCAAGAATCAAAATCAACAAGTAAGTTTACCCGCACCTGAAAGCGTCAATATCCAAGCAGAAATTAACGCCTTACGTGAAATAATAGGACAATTGGAAAGCTCGGATCGTCTTAAAATTAATAATGCCTTTACCGAAGCACAAGAAGAGTTAAATAAGCCACAGCCTGATAAAGATGAAGTGGGTAAGCCATTAGAGCGAGCTTTGGAATATGCCAAGAAAACCGCAGGATTTGCCAGTGCGATCGCAACACTCCAACCCCATCTAACTAAAACTACTGCTTGGTTAGGCGAAAATTGGCATAAATTACTAGATTTAGTTAGCTTAAAAATGTAATTTTGTTTCTCTCCCCATCTCCCCATCTCCCCATCCCCTCATCCCCTCATCTCCCCATCCCCCCATCTCCCTAACTCCGCGTATAACGATGCTTCACACCCTGAGGAAAATACTCCGCATCTCCCATTGGCAATAATCTCACTTGTGGCATTTGATATTCTGGAGGAACATAATTTGCAAATTCGCTATTAAGACGTTTTAGTTGAGTCAGAATAGAATCCGCTACAGTTTGTTTTTTCTCTTCACTGGCTTCAACTTTAGGTGCTAATTCCACAACTACGGATAAAAAACGATTTTTATCGGCATCTTCTTGTATTTGCATGACAAACTTACCCGTTACCCAATCTTTGATTAAAGGTTGTTCTAAACCAACTGTGATATTTTCTGGGTAGATATTCGCGCCAAAGTAGGAAATTGTAAAATTAGAACGTCCAAAGACAAAAACGAAAGGTAAATTACGAATTCCCCTGCCATTTGATAATGCTTCTATAGGGTTAAATCCCCATTCAGATAAAAACTGAAGCATTGCCTCATAAGTAATTATTCCCCCATTATCTAAAATGTTGTAGCGTACCAAGGGAATTCCATTGTCTCCAGAAAATAATAGCGTACCTCTGGAAATTCCTTCTTGAGTAGAAGAATCTGAGGAATTTGGTATGACTTCAAAAAAACGATTCATCGGGTCATACTGAACTAATGTCGGTAAACGGGATTCTCCAAATAAAGTACGAGCAGCATCCGGATTTTCTGCCAAAAACTGCCGAATCCGAATACTTAAGGGTGTTTCATTACCTAAAACTCCCGCATCCGCAGTACCGTATAGCGAAGCAAAATCATAACAGAGGTTTTGAGATCCAATTCTTTCCCCTACTAAACTCCGCCATTCTTCGCTAAATACTTCTCCCGCCATCACAAATTTGATATTATATTGCGACCATTCCATACCGCTAGCAATACCTGTATCGATAACATTTTTAAGGAAAGGTGGGTATCCTAATAGCACAGTTTGCTCAAAATTTGGACTTAATTCTGACACTACTCGTAAAATTTCTGCTTTGTTTGAACCTGGAGAAATTACGGTAATAGGATAACCTTTGCTGGAAAGATAGCGACAGCAATTAGTAGTGAACATTCCTCCTACCCAAGTTCCCAAAGCAAAGCAAATTACAGCTAAAGTCCGTTTGGTATCAGCAGAGAAACTATCGTAAAATATTTGTTCAAATCTAGTAGCGATCGCCAACTCATCCGTAAAGAAGCGCAGCCAAAATGTAGGTTTACCTGTAGAGCCTGATGAAGCCGCTATCATATCACAGCTTTCAATTTTTCCGTAGCGGCAGAAATCTGCTAGAGAGTAACATTTGAGGTAGTTTTCTTTGGTAAGTGGTGGTAATTTTTGAAAATCTTCAAAAGTTTGAATAGTATCGGGATTAATTTGCTGTTGTGTCAAAAAAGCTTGATATGCCGGTACATTTACGACTACATCGTGAAATAATTTTATTACTTCCACACCAGGATTTTTGTCAAGATGCTCTTGTAATAAAGTTTCCAGAGAAGTATGTAAAAAATTTTCAAATCCTTCAATTGCACGTTGGCTTTGTTGTTTGTAGTTCATAGCGCTTGTTGTAATTTAAAAAAACAACTATTATAACCATCTATTAGATAGGGAATCGGGCATGGGGCATTAATAAATTCTTAGTTGATAACTCCGCGAGCAACTAAAAATTCACCACTAAATATACGTAAATTCATCCGACGACGTTGTAGTTATTAGCAAAAACCCTTTCATTTTTGGGCATCATGCAGGTTTATTGCACTAGAAACCACGAAAACAATTCACATAACCGCTTTTGTACTGTATGTGGCGAACCTTTGCCTCTTCCTCCTGGGGAGATTATTATCGATCGCTATAAAATTTTACGTCAACTTGGGCAGGGAGGTTTTGGACGTACCTATTTGGCAGAAGATATACAGCAATCCCATCAAAAGTGCGTACTCAAGGAATTTGCACCCCAAGTAGAAGAAGAGAAAGATTTACAAAAAGCAAAGGAATTATTTGAAAGGGAAGCAAATGTGCTTAAACAGCTTCAGCATCCCCAAATACCCCGTTTGCACTTTTCGCTACAAGTAAAATTACGCAAGAAAGATTTTTTCTTTTTGGTACAAGATTATGTTGAGGGTGAAAATTATCAAGATTTATTAGACAAACGTTTCGCGAGCGCAGATTGTTTTAGCGAAGAAGAAGTTTTTAACTTATTAACACAAATTCTACCAGTATTGAATTACATCCACTCAAAAGATGTAGTTCACCGCGATATTTCACCGGATAATTTGATTTTACGAAAAGATAATGTACCGGTTTTAATTGATTTTGGTGGCGTTAAGCAATTACCCGCTTCTCAAGGATTCTGGTTTACACAATTGCCTGGGAATCGCACGTTATTGGGTAAGAAGGGTTACGCACCCGAGGAACAATTACGTCAAGGTAAAGCGTTTCACAGCAGCGATTTGTACTCTTTGGGAGTGACGGCGCTGGTATTACTTACTGGCAAGGAACCGCAAAAACTTTACGATAGTTATCAAGGTAAGTGGCGCTGGGGAGAAGAAATCAAAGTTAGTGCCAACTTTGAAGCAGTCTTGAAGAAAATGGTGGCTTATAAACCCAGCGACAGATATGAAAGCGCTGAACAAGTTTTAAAAGACTTACAGCCTTCTGCTGCTTATACTCCCGCTAAAAAAGTAAATCCGAATATTAGTAAGATTCATACAGCAGTAGTTGCTCCCGGATACAAAAATGCCGGTGCTGTTGCGACTAAATTTCACAACAAAACTCAAGCTTTCGCCAAGGCAATACATGTACCTATTTGGCTGCGCCCTTTTTTCGTTAGTTTGGTAAGTACTAGTGTTGTTATCTTAGTTTTTGCCGGTACTTGGGCAGTAATAAGTGGAGTTTTCAATGCTATCACCTCTATTTCCCTTCCCACTGTTTCTTTACCGAAATTACCCTCACTTGAATTACCTAGTTTGCCCGGTAATGATAATAATTCCAATACAGGATTGAGCCGGGATGATACAAACAATATTGGAAAAATTATACGTCGTCGTCAGCAGTTACAAATTCCCGAATTATTTTTTAACCGCACGGTAAATGAAATTTTTTATACTCAGAATCCCCAAGCTCGCGGACGTACTTTAACCAGCAGTGCAGAAGATGAAACTTTGCGGAAGAAATGGTACGGTATTGCCCAAGACTTGCTCGAAAAGCTAGAAAAAGCTAATCTGAGTAAGCAAACTCGACAAAAGTTGGGAAGTTATAGCGGAAGAGATTATGAAACTTGGCAACAACAAGCGCAAGCAGGAGAATTTGGTAATTATACTATTGAAGATTTAAATAGAGATACAAACCGTAAATTTGACCGATTATTTCCTGGAGAAAGACAAGGGAAACTTACACAACAGACTTTTGGTCAAATTTGGTATGGTTTCGCAGATGAGCAAATTCGTCAAAAAGTAAATTAGCGATAAGCCCGTAATGGTGATGCGAAGAGCTATCCGCTTAACTATAAGACTGTGAAGTTTACACATCTTAACGAGATTTTGTGAAGGCTAGTGCAGCTTGATTTGTAACGCAAGCTGTTTTATAACTTAATTTTACATTTTTAGTGGGCAAGTCTTAAACTAATATTCAAAAAATTTGAATATTTAAATAGTATATTGATTTATACCATAACTTGTTTTCAAGTCTGCCCCTAAATAAAGGTTTTATCTCAGGGTAATTACCGGTTTAATAGCCTACATTCTTCTTTGTCCATAGCATTACCAAATAGAAAAATAATACACGATAATTTTAAAATGTCAATTTTCTACTGTTTTATATGAGAAAAAATTGAATATCGAGGGTAACTCCGAAACTGGACTTTAAATTTTTATTTTCTACAACTGCTAACTGCTAACTGCTAACTGCTAACTGCTAACTGCTAACTCCTAACTCTCTCATGACATCCCTTAAATGCTCGAAAGGACATGAAAATCCGGCTGGAAGTCGCTTTTGTCTGCACTGCGGCGAAAAGTTGGTTGATACTCCAGTAAAATCGGGTATTCAACCGGGACAAACATTAGGCGGACGTTATTTAATAGTACGTCAATTAGGACAAGGGGGATTTGGAAGAACTTATGTAGCAGAAGATATCAACCGCTTTAGCGAACTTTGCGTTTTAAAAGAATTTTCACCTCAAATTCAAACTGATTACGTTTTACAAAAATCTGAAGAACTTTTTGAAAGAGAAGCAAGTGTTCTTTACAAGCTACAACATACTCAAATACCCCGTTTTCGGGAACTTTTACGCCTCAGCATTGATGATAAAGAGTATTTAATTTTAGTCCAAGATTATGTTGAGGGAGAAAATTATCGTTCCTTATTAGATAACCGTCTTCAACAAGGGATAAAATTTAGCGAAAGCGAAGTAAAACAGTTATTAGGGCAAATATTACCAGTAATAGATTATATTCATTCAATGGGTGTAATTCACCGTGATATCTCACCCGATAACTTAATTTGTCGTAAAACTGACCAATTACCAATATTAATAGACTTTGGTGGTGTCAAACAAGTAGCAGCAACCGTAGCTTCCCAATATTACGCACCCGGTAGCCCTCCCACAAGCCCAATGCCTACTTTACTTGGTAAAGTCGGTTATGCTCCCCCAGAACAAATGCAGACTGGGTTAGTCTCTCCCCATAGCGATTTATACGCTTTGGCTGCAACAATACTCGTTTTACTTACAGGTAAACAGCCAGCAGAATTAATCGATAACTATAACCTGCAATGGCAGTGGCGACAGTTCGTCAATCTTAGTCCTGAATTTGGCGTAGCATTAGATAAAATGCTATCTTCTACACCAGGAGAACGCTATCAAAGCGCCAACGAACTAATAAGAGCGCTTAATCTTGCTTCCACAAACAGTAATCCACCACAACAAACACCACCTCCACAGGTAACAGAAGCAACCTTGGCTGTGGCACCTGCTGCAAAACCCGCTCCTCCAACCCCCCAACCGAGAGCTACTTCACCCGCTAACTTCCAATCTCAACCTAAAAATACAACTTGGTTCACACCAGGAAAAATTGCCACAATATTTTTAGCGATAGTTGGTTTAAGCGGTGTCACTTACTTTAGTGTTTCTCTTTTAGGATCTAAACCAGATTCTGAAGTAATCTCAACACTTCCGACAGAAGAGCAACAACGTAAAGAGAGATTAAAAGCACGCCGCCAACAATTGGGTATAGACTATAACTTTTATGTAAAGCTAGTCAACCAAATATTTTGGGAGAAAAACCCCAGTATAAGCGGACAAACCTTGAGCAATGAACCCCAAGATGCAGATTTGCGCAAACAATGGGATGAAACAGCTAATGAATTGCTCAACAAGTTGTCACAACTGAGTTCCGATGCTCGTCGCCGACTTGGAAGCTTTACAGAAGCAGATCGCGATCGCTGGAAAGTCAGAGTCAATAACATTAATGTCGGCAGCCGTTCGATGTACGACTTAGCCGATGCGCCATTTTTCCAAGAATTCCCTGAACAAAAAAGTAAAAAATTCATCAATAAACCCGTAGGGCAAGTTTGGCATGGATTCGTATTCGACAAAGTAAATGCGGTATTTGCACGCAGTGCTTTCGAGAAACTGCAATTTGCCAGCGGTGATATAGGCGTTACCAGAAGCGGTACCTTAAATAATCTACAAGGTAAAATTTTCATTGCCCAGCTTCGCAGAGGACAAAAAATGGAAGTCAGCTTAACGGCTTCTTCCAAAGTATTATTTTCCATATATTCGCCCTCCGGTAAAAGAGTATTGCTAGAAGATTCCACAAGACGTTCCTGGTCTGGTACCTTGAGGGAAAATGGATTTTACGAATTCGTTATCGTCTCCACATCATCCGCATCCCAAAATTATCGGATGCGCTTACAAGTAGAAAACGCCGCACCACCACCACCGAAACCTACTCCAAAGCCAACACCGACACCAACACCAACACCAACGCCAACACCAACACCGACACCAACGCCAACACCGACACCGACACCAACGCCAACACCGACACCGACACCGACACC
>JBCCSG010000363.1:0-7255 GCA_039200565.1 Cyanobacteria bacterium P01_D01_bin.50
ATGTAATTCCCGGTTTTTGCTGCATTGATTCGAGACAGTTAACCAACGCTCCGTGCAAAATTTGCACACCTTTGGGTTTTCCCGTGGAACCGGAAGTGTAGATAATATAGGCTAAATTTTCTAAAGTTGTTTGAGGTGGTAAATTTTCAGAAGATTGTTGAGTAATTAATTCCCAGTCAGTATCAAGATTAATTACATGATGTAGAGACGTTTTATAAAACGTCTCCCCAGAATCCATGACTAAAAAATTCACTCCGGAATCTTCCAACATAAACGTCAAACGCTCTTCTGGAAAAGCTGGATCTAAAGGAATATAAGTCCCACCCGCTTTCAAAATACCTAATAACCCCACGAGCATTTTTTCAGAACGTTCTAAACAAATCCCTACCCGTGTTTCTGCTTCTACACCAATGGATTTTAAATAATGAGCAAGTTGATTTGCTTTATCGTTTAACTCTTTATATGTAAACTGTTGCGATTCAAAAACAATTGCAATTTTATCTGGTGTTTGTTCAACTTGTGCTTCAAATAATTGATGAATACAATCCTTTGAAAAATCGCAATTCGTATCGTTCCATTCAACTAATAATTGCTGTTTTTCTGCTGCGGTTAACAAAGGTAATTCACAAACTTTTTGTTGTGGATTTGTGACAATACCTTGCAATAAATTTTCTAGATGACCTAACATCCTGCTGATAGTTGCCGATTCAAAACGGTTGCTATCATAGTTAATTCGTAACGACAGTTCTGCACCGGGAATCACTGTTAGCGAAAGAGGGTAATTAGTACGTTCAAAACCTTTTGTTTGACTAATTTGTAAATCATTACTCCAACCTTGTAAAACAGTATCTATCGAAACCGGATAGTTTTCAAAAATAACTAAACTTTCAAATAATCCGACGACCGGAGGTACATCACTCCACTGTTGAATATCAATCAGCGAACTATAAGAAAAAGACTCTTGTTCAATTTGCTGAGTTTGTAATTGCTGCAACCAAGGTAATAATTCGTCATCAGCAGATAAATTTACTCGTACAGGTAATGTATTGATAAATAAACCTATAATTGATTCTACACCAGGTAAATTCGCCGGACGACCTGATACTGTGGCTCCAAATACGATGTCATTTTCACCGCTATAGCGACTGAGAAGAATTGCCCAAATTCCTTGAGTAATAGTATTTAAAGTTAAGCGGTTTTGTTGTACTAAATTCTGAAGTTTAGTAGTTAAATCAACAGATAATTTAATTTGTTGTTCGCTGTTAATACTAACCGTTGTCCCTATTGCCTCTTGCCTATTGCCTCTTGCCTTTTTAATTAACGGAGTTGGTGCTGTAAAATCTTTGAGTTTATCTCGCCAAAATGTTTCTGCTGCTGCAATATCTTGTTGCTGTATCCATTCGATATAATCTCTATAAGGATGAGGAGTAGGTAAAAATAAAGATTGATTTTGACAACCTGCTTGATAAAAACTAAAAACTTCTTTTAATAATATTCCGTTACACCAACCATCCATTAATAAATGATGGTGACTCCAAACAAAATAATATTCATCGGTTTGTATTTGTAATAAAGCACAACGCATTAAGGGAGGTTGATTTAAATCAAATCCTTCCTGTCTATCTGCTTGTAAAAATTCTTCTAATTTATCATTTTGTTGATTTATTGTTAAACTTTGCCAATTTTCTTCAATCCAAGATAAATCAACTTGATTATAAACAACTTGGAGGGGTTTTTCTGCTTCTTCCCAATAAAAAGCTGTGCGTAAAATTGTATGACGTTCTATAACTTTTTGCCATGCAATTTTGAAAGCTGAAATATTGAGATTACCTTTTAGTTTACAGCTACGTTGTTCAAAATAAACTCCAGATTCGGGGGAGTATAGAGAATGAAATAGCATTCCCTGTTGCATGGGAGAAAGTTCGTATAAGTCTGTTATATTATCCATTTTTAATCGGTAATTGTTAATTATTGGTATGTAGTTGCGCTTTAGCGCTAAAGCGCAACTACGAACGAGTATTATTAATTGTTAACTGTTAACTAATTATTTCTTTTTCTAATTTTGGACATAAATTGATCGAGTTGTTGTTGACTAAGGTTGGCTGCTTTGAAATCTGAGGGTGTATAACCTTTTGATTCGGTCGATTTACAATGTTCAATTAAGTTTTCTAGATTAGTAATATATATTTGTGCTAGATTTTCAATGGTTGCTTGTTGATGAATATTACGGCTATAGTTCCAGGTTAGTTGTAGTTTATTTTCGGAAATCCATGAGTTGATTTCTATTAAATATTGACGATTTCCTTGAGGAATTCGATTGTCTCCTGTGGATTCTTTTGCTAGTCCTAAAATTAAGGAATCTGTGGATGTAAAGTCCAGTTTTCCTAAGTAGTTAAATTTTATCTGGGCTTGTTGTTGGTTTTCTAAATTGGTTTTTATATTTTTATCTTTAGTGAGATAGCGTAATAAACCATAATTGAATCCGCGATTGGGTATTTGTCGCAGTTGTTCTTTGACTGATTTAATATTTACTTCTAAGTTACGATTATCATCTAACTTTAAAAGCACTGGAAATATAGTTGTAAACCAACCAATTGTACGAGATAAATCTACATCTGAAAATAAATCTTCTCTTCCATGTCCTTCTAAATCTATAAGTAAGGTTGGTGTGGTTGTCCACTGATTAAAAGTTTGTAATAGTGCTGTTAGTAAAATATCGTTTATTTGGGTTTTGTAAGCTTTAGGAACTTCTTCTAATAAAGCTTTTGTTTGTTCTGCATTTAAGATTATATTTACTTCAGCAGTAGAAGCAACTGTATTTTGATTTTGGTCAATTTGATAATCTACAGGTAAGGAAACAATTTGAGAATTTATATTTGATAACCAGTAATTTAATTCATCTAAAACTATTTGCGATTGAGCATAATTAATTAATTGATTTACCCAAGTTTTGAATGAGGTTGTTTTTAGTGGTAATTCTATATTTTCACTAGTTTCAATTTGTTTGTATACTGTTGCTAAGTCTGTTAATAATATGCGCCAAGAAATACTATCAATTAAAAGATGATGGATGATTATTAAAAGACGATGATTGTTTGATTCACCAAGCTGAAATAATACGCATTGTAATAATGATTCTGATAAATTAAAACTAGTTTGTAGTTGAGAACTAATTTGTGTAACTGTAATATTTTGCTCGTTTTCTGTTAACTGCGATAAATCGATAGTAGTGAAGGGAACTCTATCACTAGGGTTTACATAAAACTGTTTCCATTGTGAACCATCTTGTACATATCGCAAACGTAAAGCATCATGATGAATGAGTAACTTTCGCCAAACCTGTTCTAATAACTCAGGTTTTAAGTTTGGTACAACTTCCAATAAAACAGACTGATTATAATAATTAATTTCCGGTAAACTTTGCTCAAAAAACCAATATTGAATCGGTGTTAACGGTACTTCACCCGTAAGAATACCTTGCTCAGCTTGAATTTGAGGTTTTATTCCGGCAATGGTAGCAAGCTCAGAAATAGTTTGATATTGAAACAATTCTCTTGGAGTAAGACTCAACCCAGCTTGATTTGCTCTAGCAATAATCTGGATACTGAGAATCGAATCTCCCCCCATCTCAAAAAAGTTATCGTGAATTCCAACATTTACCCCTAAAACCTCAGACCAGATTTGAGTTAAGATAATTTCGTTTTCAGTAGTTGGTGGAGTATTATCTATATTCTCTCGTTGAGATAAATCTGGTATCGGTAAAGCTTTGCGGTTAACTTTACCATTACTCGTTAAAGGTAAACTTTCCAATTCCACAAAAAACGATGGAACCATATAATCGGGAAGTCTTTCCTGTAAAAATTGACGAATTTGGTTGTTAACTATGGGATGAGAAGAAACAATATAAGCAACCAATCGCTGATTACCAGAATCATCACTCTGAGGAATCACACAATTGAATTGAATCTGTGGATATTGATTTAAAACAGCTTCAATTTCTTCTAATTCAATCCGAAAACCCCGAATTTTGACCTGATTATCTAAACGTCCTAAATATTCTAAATTCCCGTCTGGTAAATAACGGACTAAATCACCTGTTTTGTATAATTTGGTAATAGGTAATGGGTAATTGGTAATGGGTAATTGGGCATTGGGCATTGGGCATTGGGCATTGGATTTACTCTCTCCTTTTTCTTCTTCTCTTCTGCCTTCTGCCTTCTGCCTTCTGCCTTCAATAAATGGGTTAGGAATAAATCTTTCTGCTGTTAATTCTGGTTTATTTAAATAACCCCGTGCTACACCCGCTCCACCTATGTACAATTCCCCAGGAATACCTACGGGAACTGGTTGCAAATATTTATCTAATACGTAAAGCTGCACATTGGCGATCGCTCTACCAATGGGAACAGCATTTTTAGTTGTAGATTTATTTGAAGCATCATAAATACAGCAACCTACAACAGTTTCGGTGGGACCATATTCATTAATTAATCTGGTATTGGGATAATTATCCCGCCAAAATTCAAGGTGATTTTCTAACAGAGCTTCTCCACCAATGATAAATGCTCTGGTTAGATTTCTAGGAGACGTTATATGTTCGGGAGAGCTTACATTTTGGGGAGACGTTATGTATAACGTCTCTACATTATTTAATTGACTTAATACCCCTAAATGAGCGGGTGTTAATTTCACCAAACTAAAATCACTATCAGAATTTAGTAAATTACTTAAAGCTTCAATTTCTTGTTCTTCCGGTATTAGAGTAACTGTTTTTCCTAGGATTAAAGGAGTATAAATACTAGTAATTGTTGCATCAAAGCTAATAGAAGATTGTACTGGTGAACCATTTCCTTGAGCTACATTGTAAGCAAGTGTAGCCCAACTTAAATAATTTGTTAAACCTCGATGGGTTAATAATGTTCCTTTAGGATTACCCGTGGAACCAGAAGTATAAATTACGTAAGCTAAATTTTCTGGAACAGTTTGTAGTGAAGGATTATTTATAGGTAATTGAGATATATTTTCCCATTCGCTATCAAGACAAATGGTTCGTGCTGAATGTGTGGGTAATTGAGATAATATTTTTTCTTGAGTGATTAAAATAGAAACTTGAGAATCCCCAAGCATAAAAGCAATGCGACTGCTTGGTAATTTTGCATCAATAGGAACGTAAGCTCCACCTGCTTTGAGAATACCCAATAATCCAACTAATATTAAAGGGTTTCTCTCTACACAAATTCCCACCAGCATATCTGGTTTTACACCTTGATTTCTTAAATAATGTGCAAGTTGATTTGCTTGATTATTTAATTCTTGATAAGTAAGTTTTTCCGATTTAAATTCAACTGCAATATTATCCGGTGTTTTTTCAACTTGCTTTTCAAATAATTGATGAATTCCTTGTTCTAGCGGATATTCTGTATATGTATTGTTCCAATCTACCAAAAGCTGCTGAAGTTCTGTTTCTGTTAAAATTGGTAATTCTGATAATCGCTGCTGGGGATTATCAATAATACCCTTTAATAAAACCTGATAGTGTCCCAACATCCGAGCAATTGTATCTCGATGAAATAAATCCGTGCTATATTCAACTACAGCTAATAAGCCCTCATTTCGTTCTACTAAATGCCAAGTCATGTCAAACTTAGTAGAACCGGAATCACTCCACATCTGCTCTAAATTTAAACCCGGTATTTCTAAGTCTGGATTGACTGCATTTTGTAACTGATAAGCTTCATTCTGTACCTGAAACATTACCCCAAATAAAGGATTATGACTCAAGCTACGCTCGGGTTGAATTTCTTCTACTAATCTAGCAAAAGGTAAATCTTGATATTTAAAAGCTGCTGCTGCAACTTCTTTTACTCGCTGCAATAATTCTAAAAAACTTGGATTACCAGAAACATCAGTTCGTAATACTAAAGTATTTACAAAAAAACCAATCAAAGGTTCTAATTCCTGCCAATTACGATTAGCAATTGGTGAACCAATAGCAATATCATCTTGAGAAGTGTAGCGATGTAACAATACCTTAAAAGCTGCTAAAGCTGACATAAATAACGTCACGCTTTGCTTTTTACTCAAGTTTTTTAAACCGTCCAATACTTCTTTTGAAATCAGAATAGATTCGGTAGCGCTACGAAATGTTTGTACTGGTTTGCGGGGATTATCGGTAGGTAATTCTAATACAGATAAATTTTGTAATTGCTGTTTCCAATAATTTATTTGTGCTGTAAGTTCTTCACCTTGTAACCATTGCTGTTGATAAACTGCAAAGTCTACATATTGGATCGGTAAATCTGGTAAGGTCGAACCTTTATATAGTGCTGTTAATTCTCGCAGAATAACACCCCGAGACCAACCGTCGGCAATTATATGGTGTAATGTTAAAAGTAATATATTCTCCTTGTCAGTAAGCTGGAGTAATTTTACTCGCAATAAAGGAGCTTCGGTTAAATTGAAGGGACACCGAGCTTCTTGTTTAGTTAATTTGTCTACAACAGTATGACGATTTACTTCTGCAAGAGAACGTAAGTCAATAATAGGTAGCCCTAGTAATAATTCGGGAACAATAACTTGACTTGGTTGTCCATCTACAGCGACGAAAGCAGTCCGTAAAATCTCATGACGTTGGACAATTATATTCAGACAACTTTCGAGTACCGCGATATCTAAATTACCAGTAAAACGCCACGCGATCGCAATATTATAAGCAGTAGTATCTGGCTCCAATTGATGTAGAAACCATAACCTTTGTTGAGCGAAAGACAAGGGTAATTCGTTGAGATTTTCCCGTTTGCAGATAGTTGCTCTATCAAGGTGCAATCCCTTTTCTCGGAGTTGACGCTCAAATAGCGCTCTCTTTTCTGGAGGTAATGCTGCAATACGTTTTCTCAAATCATCCATGTCAAGTCTGACTTCCCCATTTTTATAAGTATTATATATAACAGCAATAAATATTACGGATACCTGCATCCAATAATCTCTTCATTATGCGCTCTTAATAAGAAAATTTCTGTATAAAAAAGTGATAATTGGTTTCGGTAATCAAGAAAATCAGAAAACATAAGCAGCATAGAGTAGGGCACCACCCTCCTTTTGTGATACGCAGCTTTACTCCTAACTAGCACATTTTCAAACCTTTACATAACAAAGGTTTCAACCGAAGCCAAAAAAAGTGCTAGTTTCATTTGTTGGGAGGGAAATTTAGTACTTATTACCTTGATATTTTTGACTTTTGATTTTTGACTTCCCC
>JBCCSG010000364.1:0-7246 GCA_039200565.1 Cyanobacteria bacterium P01_D01_bin.50
ATAATATTTTTGTCAAAGCCAAAAAAGCGATTACCTTAAATGGAAAAAGTCAGCAATATGTTAATCTCAATATTGCTGGCAATCAAGCTTATAATTCTCAGGTAGGCTTGGATAATAAAGTTAATGGGTTGAAAATTAACACAATTAATGGAGTTACTTTGAAACAAGGTTCACCATAGATAAAAGGCTCGTAGTTGCGCTGTCTTCGTTTAACAATGAGAAAAGAGAAGATAGGGCAACTACAAACATAAGCTTCAATTTACACGGTAAAAAAACCCGGTTTTTCTAAAAAACCGGGTTTATTAATTCTCACTAATAATGTGCTTCGGAATTGTTAATAATTAGAAATGGTAACCGACACCAACAGTTGCATCAAATTCCGTGTCACCTAAGAAAAGAACATTTGCTGCTGCTGTACCTGTAATTCTAGGAGTTAATCGAACATCCATTCCTGCAGTTAACATCAAATCTGCATCTCCATCGGAATCAATCGCAACTCCTCCACCACCGTAAGGAGTAATTCTACCATTCAATTCTCCCAAATCTCTATTTATACGGCTTAAATCGATGGTTGCGGGGATGCGTAAATCTAAATCACCATTGCTGAAAACAGCGGAAGGTCTTACTGATATACTTTTAGATGAATCTAAGTTCAAAACTTTGACTTTACTAATGATTGCTGCGTCAATAAAATCAGTGTCTCCTCCTACAACTGTTGCTAAACCAACATAGTTGTCACCAGAGCGTTTTGGCTGTTTATTAGCACCAAAAAATTGAGATATCTGTTTGCTTTCGGTATTAGGAGATATATAATTTACTGTAGTTAACTGTTTCGCATCTTCCTTAGTAGTTTCTGACGCGAAAGCATTTTCGGGCATACCAATTACAGCAGAAAAACCTACAGTCAAAGAAAGTAAAGCAGTTACAGCGTATTTCATAGTTTTAGTTCTATTTATTGTATTATTTGTCAAATTTTCTAGGTGATTGAGAATACGAAATCAAGTAATTTAAATTGCATCGACTTTGAAGAGTTATGCAATTTTTGTAAAGATGCGATCGCTTCAAGCTAATCTATCTCGTGGAGTGAATCTGCTAGCAGAATTCATTATAATTCTTACTGTACTAAATTACTCGCTGCGATTAGTTATTGGTTTTGGAACTATTATTTGGTAATTTATAATTAGTAAATTAACCCTGAAATAGCAAAACACAATTTTCCATTTTCAGACAATATCCGGACTCGATTACTGCTCGCAAACATTGCCAAATCAAACATATCAATGGAAGTTTTTATCTTCCGCCGATATTATGTGTGTTTCACTTTATTTAACCGCCTCCTGCGGGGGAATTAATCTTGGAGATTGCTCTCTATATTTAAATAATATATTAGTTAAAAATGGGTGTTAGCATCGATGTGCCAGATTTTGCGGTGTCATCTATTACGACGGGTTGAATGTAGGGATTTGTATCGCTAATATCTTGAAAAGTAACGCTACATCTATCAAGCCCATTTATCTGTGGGGGTTGAGTAATTAGTAATGAGGAATTAGAATCGCTCTGGGTTATATAGTAAATAGCCGAACTTGATATAATTACAATTGAGATAGCAACTTAAAAAGATTTCTAGGGTGCTAAGAACAGAACTTGGTAAGGCACGAAAAACTTATGGATCGTGCATTACAATGTCGCTAACACACCCTAGAAATCATGAGTTTAATAAAGTTACTCTTGACCTTCTTTCGAGTGATTTTTGTTTGGATTATAAGGCTGGTTATTCAAGATGTCGAGTATATTTTTTTGAGGAAAGATTCCCCAACCGGGTGTTGTATAATTTTTCGGAAGATAGTCTTCTGGAATTGTAATTTGACTGCCATCTCGCACGGCTGAATAATGTGGTGAAAGAATTTCAATTCCCGCTTCGTTGCATTTATCTTGAATATTTTGATGCAATTCTGAGTAAATGCGTGCCATTACACTAGGATTATGAGTAAAGGCATTCAATTCATAACTTACATAGAAATCATCTAAACTTGTTTGCAATACAAAGGGTTCTGGTTCGGAAAGAAGATGTGTTGTAGATTTTGCTGCGTCAATTAATACTTGATAGACTTTCCGCCAGGGTACGTCATAACCTAAAGTTACGGTAGTATGTAAAATTAACGGCGCTTGATTTGGATCTAATTCTGCAGCGGTATAGTTAACTATTTGACTGGTAAAAACGCTGGAATTAGGAAGGGTAATAATTACGTTTTTTACAGTACGAATGCGGGTAACAAACAACGTTTTTTCTACTACATCACCAATAGCATCACCAATTTTTACTCTGTCGTCAATTTGGAAAGCACGGGTGTAAATTAAAATAATTCCAGCGACAACGTTAGCTACTACGACGCTAGAACCCAAAGATAAGAGTAAACCTAAAAACAGCGATATTCCTTGAAATGCGGGAGAACCAAATCCAGGTAGATAAGGAAAAGCTATTACTGATGCAAGAATTACAATTAAAAATACCGATAATTTGAAACTAGGTTCTGCCCATTCTCGATAAAAACCTTGAATTGTGAGATTTCCGTTACCTATAGAGGTAAATAAATTTCTCATTAACTTAATAAAATAGTAAGTAATGAAAAGAATGATGCTCAGAGCAAAAATATTCGGTAAATAACTAAGAAATCCTTCCCAGGAAGTTTCTGCTGTTTGCAAAAAATATCTAAATACCCTTAAACTAATTTGCCTTGTCCAAGGGAAGAAACTCATTACTAAGGGTACATATATTATCAATGCGCTTAAGGTTAATAAAAATCTCATAAATTTGAGCAAATTTATTAACAGTTGAGATATTCGGGTAGCGGGTAATAGTTCAAAGTTTTGAATTCTGATTGCTGGAATTCGCGTACCTTGTAAATTACTGACTTTTCTATAAAACCAAGGAAAGACTATAGCAAATAGAATTAGTGTTCCTACCAAAATAACTGTTGCGATCGCGCTATTTATTATTCCTTGACGAATGTAATCTGGACTGCGCTCAATGCGATATTGAGTTATTGTCTTTTGAATTTTTTCAAGGTAGTCTTTCGCTAATTCTTGTCGAGATAGATCGGCGGCGCGAGCATCTCCATCTGTTATAGTTACTAATAGCCGATTGTCTACAGTTAAATTTGTAGTTAAAGGTTTATCGTCGATCGCAATTCTTTCTACTGCAATTGTCGGATCTTCTGCTATTTTGGTAATACGATTACTTACCGCTATGGCACGCTCTTCGGGAGAAAATGCTCCGACTCCAGCACGAATCCTAAAAAGTTCTTCTCCTCCAAGTTCTACAAGTGCTACTTTATTGGTTGGAGTCGTAGCAGGAGTAGCGTTTTGAGTGGGAGTGGGTACTTGAGCATGAGTTGTTGAGAAAGGAACAGTAGTAAGTAAAAAACATAGAGCAACAGATGCAACAAAATAAAAACATCTTTTAAAGTAAGTGAAATACTTTCTTTTTTGCGAATGCTGAGATTTTTTCATTTCAGAAGATAAAACGGAAGTATCAATAATATAGTTGAACAATAAGTAAGTCGGCATAAATAAACCAAACTATATTAAGTAATATAAATTTAGTTAAAAGCCTTGTTACTACTCACTATTCACTATTCCCAATTACTATTTTCAACTTCGTAATTTTTTTTTCCATCTTAGTTATTATGATTTGCAGTTTTTTGTTGTGCTTCAATTTGGGTTTCTAATTTTTGTATCGCTTCCAAGTGTGATTGTTTTAGTTCGTAATTCATCCAAAATAAACCACCACTAAAGGCAGTTATCGCAGTAACTAAAATGCCGATTAATACCCTGACTTGGTAACGCAGGTATTTTACTTCCTGACTTGGAGATTTTGTTGATAAAGCTAATGATTTGGATTTTTCAGTTTGACTATCTACAACAATTTCTGGTATTATTTTTGCCTCGTTGTTAAATGTAACCTGTTCTTGCAGCCAATTCACAATTAATTGAGGAAAATTTTTTTTAAACCAATGCCAAGCAACAATTTTAAAGGCTGACTTGGGCATTTTGGCTATCAATTTCAATGTTTTATTCACTGTCAGCGAGTTACACTTATTGTTGATTAAGTTATGTGAAGCAACATCATAAAGATAATCTAATATTGGTTTAATAATTAATTCTTCTCGAACTACCAAACTTTGTAGCAACAACAACACATCATGTAAGCGTTGTTCATCCAAGTGTTGTTCTGCTACAAGTGGTGATAATTTCGTAGTTTTATTAGGAGATGCAGCCATAATATTTCACCTAGCGAATTGTAGGCTTGTAATTGAAAAAACTGATATTTATATCAGTGGATGGTATATGTAAAGACATTGGATTGCAAGGTCTTTACATATTTATTCATTATTAGTCGTTAAGACTTATAAATCCTAACTAACTTCGAGTGCGTTACTTATTAAAGTTAGTCGCTACACCTAAAACTGCGGTAAAATCTCTGTCATCAAAGAATCCAACGTTAACGCTACCAACTGCGGTAAGACGCTTGTTTATACGGTAGTCTGCGCCAGTAGTGACAACGCCGCCAAACTGTCTGTCATCGGTAGTTACGCCAGCGCCTCCACCAATAAATGGGCGTAATCCACTCGAAGTTTGACTGAAATCATAGGTTACGGGTACATATATTGTGGCATGACGTTCGCCTTCTTCAAACAATTTACTTGTTGCCATTGGGCGTACTGAAAAGCGGTTATTAATCGAAAGTTTGCTTTCAAATGCCGCACCGCGATTGGAAGCACCTACACCAAAGTAATTGAGAGGCTCCTCTGGAGTTTTTTCTTGGGCGAAAGCGGTTGTAGGTGCGGCGATCGCAACTGTGCAAGCAACTAAGGAAATTAAAGAAGCAACTGTGAATTTCATGATTATTTACCTCAAAAAATAGTTTTTTGTATGTTAGTCGTCTCTGTAGTATTAGAAGTAACGCTATAATTACTTCTCCTTACAGACAGGGTTGTATTTACATTGAAAGAATTTTCGTACTATAATTACATTCGTCTGACGGGTGATGAAAATGTAGACGATTGCAACTATGTAATAACGTAGATTAGATTAAAGCAGTTATCAAATCTGTATCCTCTATTCGCCAAGGATTCTCAAAACGATCCCTTGTTGTCGAAGAAATAATTTTACTGCTTAGATAATCTTTTTGCTATGGGTTTGGTTAAAATTTCTTGGTTGTTAACTTTCTAGTGGGAATTATACTTACCGCAAAGTTAAAATTCAGCTTTCGCCAAACTTGCTGCGGAAAATGTGTATGTATCGTATGTGCTTGTTATCTCAAAGCAGAAAATGTTTCTGCTTAATCGCCTGTATTCACTTTTTTTGACCGCCTTTTAACGGATTAATGTAAGTTTTCAGGGGTTCCTTCCTGATGTATATAGATATATCGTATCGTAAATTCTCGCTGTGGTTATTGTATGTCACTTTTATAACTGGCATGAAGGGTGAAGGAAATCTAACTACAGCCCCATTCTTTTAACATAAGTACATTAAAATTCCCAACTAAAAAATTTTAAACCCTTATATAGTAAGAGTTTCAATTAAAGCCCTCTAAATGTATTAGTTTCATTTGTAGGGAGGGAAATTTAGTACTTTTGATTTTTGACTTCCCCTCCTGGAGTGCTCACATCTTACACCATTGTCGTTAAACCCGAAATTACGCCTTGAAATGAATCTTGTCTACATATAAAGTACGCTAAAACGTACTGAAAAACTTACCCAGTCTGATTTATCAGACTTTGGCTGTTAGCCTGGAAATTCATTCCCAGGCGGTTATTGAGAATGGTGCAAGAACTGAATTAAAATAAACTAAGAATATTATCAGTACAATCTTGTGGCATTTTGAAATATTGAATTATCTCTGATGGTGCAATAAGAGCGAGTGCTTGAGGGGTTAAAATTTCCACAATCAAAGGTCAACCGCTTGCGTTCGTCAAAAGTCAAAAGTGTTACTCCATCGATAAATCGAGGGGCTTGAAACAAGGAAAATATTTTTATCTTTCCACGGATAAATCCGGGGGCTTGTATCCATTTTATTGTTTGGTCATAAATACTTATTAATTCTTCTTTTATTGTGTTTTGCATAAATATCGGTATAAGTCCTAAAAAGATTGAACAGAACATTTTAAAATTTAAAAATATTATTTTTGCTACTTGTATCCCCATACAATTACCCGAACCTATACCCCTATTTTTTCTCATAAATTATCTAAACCCTTTAATATTCAACTTCTTTCTGTATGAGTACATCACATAATAAGTATGAAAATTGCCATAACTCAAAATGAGATACTGGTATATCAATGTTTATTTTATCGAAATTAATTAAAACTTTGAATTTAGAATCACCAAAAAAATTCCCGGAGTTAGAATTTTGATCGGGTATTTTTCATTTATAGAAAATAAAGATTATGAACAAGTTTGCAACTATTGATGGAAATGAAGCGGTGGCTCGCATTGCTTACCGTTTGAATGAAGTTATTGCCATTTATCCCATTACTCCCTCTTCGCCAATGGGAGAATGGGCTGATAATTACACATCTGGGGGCAATCCCAATCTCTGGGGTACTGTTCCCAGTGTGATTGAGATGCAAAGTGAAGGTGGTGCTGCTGCGGCGGTACATGGTGCTCTACAAACGGGTTCCCTGACTACTACCTTTACCTCCTCTCAGGGATTGCTGTTGATGATTCCCAATCTCTACAAAATTGCCGGGGAACTCACCAGCGCCGTTATCCATGTTGCAGCTCGTTCGTTAGCTACCCATGCTTTATCGATTTTTGGCGATCAAAGTGATATAATGGTAGCTCGAGCCACGGGTTTTGCTTTATTGTGCTCGGCTTCGGTACAAGAAGCTCATGATTTTGCTCTGATTTCTCAAGCTGCGACTCTCAAAGCAAGAGTTCCATTTCTTCACTTTTTTGACGGCTTCCGCACTTCCCATGAAATTCAAAAGGTAGAACTCATCCCTGAAGTTGATTTAAAGGCTTTAATTGATGATGAATTAGTATTTGCACATCGAAATCGCGCTCTAAATCCTGATAATCCCGTTTTGCGCGGTACTGCACAAAATCCCGATGTCTATTTCCAAGGCCGCGAACGTATCAACCCTTATTATGATGCTTGTCCGGAAATTGTCCAACAGGTAATGGATCAATTTGGCGATCGCACTGGTAGATACTACCGTATCTTTGAATACTATGGTGC
>JBCCSG010000365.1:0-7239 GCA_039200565.1 Cyanobacteria bacterium P01_D01_bin.50
GAGACGACTGTCTCTATTCGACTTCGTCATTTCAGTTATCAATTATCAATTATCAAGTACCCACCTAATCGAATCGAGTCGCCCCAAATCGAAGGTGGAAGATATTTTTTATTTCTACGGTCTGTACCGTTCCGTTGTATCCATTTTAATATGAAGGTCAACCGCTTGCGTTCGTCAAAAGTATCAAGGTAATAAGTGTTACTCCATCGATAAATTGAGGGGCTTGAAACAAGGAAAATATTTTTATCTTTCCACGGATAAATCCGGGGGCTTGTATCCATTTTATTGTTTGGTCATCACTAAAATTTTCATTGCGTGCGAAACGAAGTGTACCGAATCATATGTCCTATCGAACAGGCGCTCACCGCATGCTTTGCATGAACGCTAACCCAGGATTTTTGAGATTACTATGTCCTGACTGAAAGGCTCCGCTAACACCGCTCGTGAATAATGACGCAATTACATTGCTTTTGCTTAAGTCCTAGCTAAATGTAAATTACTGAATATTTTCCAATTTTACGTTGATAAAAATGAACAATAAATTGTAAAAAACTAATTTATAATTAATATAGATATACACCTTAAATAAAGTAATAATCGATAAATGATAGCAGATTTATAATGTCTACTCGTAAAACTTTATCCTTACCCGATATTCAAATTTCTTACTTGGAATGGAACCAAGGAAAAGAACCCTTATTATTACTCCACGGTTTAGCAGATAATGCCCTTGTGTGGTCTAGCTTCGGAGACTATCTAAAAACAGATTACCATGTAATTGCTCCAGACATGCGCGGTCATGGTGAAAGCAGTAAACCGGATTCAGACTATACATTTACAAGTGCGATCGCCGATTTAGAATCTTTGATGGATAATTTGGGATGGGAAAACGCTCATGTGGTAGGACACTCCTGGAGCGGTAAATTAGCCTGTATTTGGGCAACAAAGAATCCTCAACGTTTGAAAAGTATGGTATTGATAGATCCGATTTTTATCTGGAAAATGCCAGATTTTTTCAAACTAACATTCCCAATTTTATATCGCGTCTTACCCTTTCTCAAAGGAATGGGACCATTTGCTAATTATGAACAAGCCGAAAAACAAGCACGTCAATTAAATCAATATCAAGATTGGACACCTTTACAAAAAAAAGTTTTTCAAGCGAGCATCGAACAAAAACCCGATAATACTTGGGGTAGTAAATTCACTATAGCCGCACGAGACGGTATTTTTGATGAAGTTATGCGCGTACCCGGTTTAACGTCATCAGTCAATACTCCTACCCTCTTCGTACAACCAGAAAAAGGAGTTAACCGTCAAAACTGGCAATTAAAGCCTTACAAAACTTATTTAGAAAACCTAGAGATATCCAAATTACCTGGAAATCATTGGTGTTTCATGACGCAACCGGAATCATTTAATAAAACCGTAGCAGCTTTCTTTGAATCAGCCAACAATGAACAATGAACAGTTCAAGCTCCCATACCGGAATATTTTTTCAATCCTTGCCGCCACAAAATTCGATTTATTCCTAAGAATACCAGAAACCAGCCTAACATCGATAGAAAACCTCTTGTAATATCGGTTGATAAGCCGATTAAAATACTTACAGGAAAGTCAATTAAGTAAGGGAATGGCGTGAATGATGCTATTTGTCTGATAGTTTCGGGAAATACTTCTAAAGGCGCGACATTTCCAGATAAAAATAAATAGAATATAAACCAAAAATCTTGTAAAGAAGATGCTCTTTCCGTCCAAAATGCGAACATAGCTAAAGTATATTGAATGACGAAGTGGAGAGCAAAAGCCATCGCTGAAGCCAGAATAAATAAGATTAATTTTGTGAAACTTGGTATCCAAAAAGCTTGGGGATAAAGTGCGAAAAATAATATAATCAAAAATATTGCAAAGGGCATGCGCGCAACTTTTTCAGAAAGATGAGATGTTACATAATGCCAAACTGGATCTAAAGGTTGTAAAAGACGCGGTGACAATTTACCTTCTACAACTTCCCTTTCAAAATCCCAAATTACCCAAACCATTATTAACTGTTTGACTAAAAATACTGCGATAAAATAATGAGCAAAATCTGTTGAAGATAAACCAAATTGTCCGCCTTGCGCTGCTTCTGTCCAAATTCCCATCATAATTATAGGCAAGGAACCTGTTAAAACCCATAAAATTAGTTCGGCGCGGTATTCTACCATGTGGGCGTAGTATACCGAAAGTAGGATAACAGCTTGTCTAAAAATGTGTTTCACAATATTGCTATTTTTGATAGATTCAGAGGTAAGTAAAGTGAAAATTAGCTACAGAAATCCTAATTGAAAATTGAAAAAAACCCAGTACACCCTAATATCCTACAATCCTTTTGCCTAAGCGCATGAATGCCTCTTGCCTGCCTATATAAATCATTATTGCTACGCCACGCTGCGAGAACAAAAATCAAAACGGATTCCTATAGTACTACTGAAACAATATTACTGATATATTGCACCAATTTTCATTAATGTAATTTAATCACTCAGCATTCTGATTGAAACCTTAATTTTTCAAGAAAAAGTAAATCGCGTATATTGATAAATTTTCGTGTTTTATACGGATAGGTACAAGATATGAGCGCCCTGGGAGGGAAGGGTATAAGCAACTGCGATATTGCACTCTACACAGCACAAAACCCCACCTACTGGATTAAGTGATGGGGTTACTTGTAAGGCAATGGCATAGAAATGGGTTGTATAGAAGCGAGCCAACCCCCCAGATGCCGGAAAGGAGGATTGGGTAGATTTTCAAAATTTAAAATCCACCACAGTCACCACCGCCAAAACCGCCACCACCACAGTCACCACCACTAGAACTACCGCAATCGGAACTAATTGAGCCACCACCGTCAGAGCTATAAGAACTTCCACAATCAGAGCTATAAGAACTTCCCGAATCCGAACTTTGGGAACTGGCGGCAGCAGCAGCACCACCGTAAGAGTTATCGTAATATGAATTGTAGTTACTATGCTTAGAAGAACTACGACGACGAGAAGATTTATTTCCTTTTTGAGAATTACTGGATGAATTTCCGCTACCCGACTCATTAATTGATTGAATAAGTAGCATGACTATTAGGGCAATAAATACAAATGCAATTATTATTTCCATAATCCTTAAATAATCTTTCTCAAATTCAACATCTATACCTATATCTGGGAATTTTGAGAAAAATACAAATTTAGAATATAAAGTTTTGTTGCGGTCAGATTTGATGGCGGAGAGGAGCAGACCACAAACGCAGAGACTAGGACTTGTACCTAGAACAACAGTTTTGGAGACTGTGATGTTGCCGTTACGCTATCCCTGCATTAGTAGCAGTGGCGGGAATTGTCAGCTTCGCTATACCTTTTTGAGAGGCTGTAGTACTTTAATCCGCTTATGATGTATAAAATAGTACAAGTTATTAGTACCGTACTACAAGTTTTTTTTAAAAGGGAGAGGGCTATATTGTATAATTGCCGTGTTGCCCTCTCTAACAGGGTTTTACAAGAGTAGATTACTCGTTTTCAGTTAGGTTTTGTGCGCTCCAGAACTGTTCTGCAAATGCAACTGCTGGGTGAATTGGAGCTTTGGGTTTGTGTTGAAGTACCATTCCAGCTTCGTGTAATAAGCGATCGCCCTTTTTTGAGTTACACCGTTCGCAGGCTGTAACAACGTTGTCCCAGGTATGTTGTCCGCCTTTGGAGCGAGGAATTACATGGTCTAGGGTTAGATGTTTGGTGCTACCGCAGTATTGACACCTATGATTGTCTCGTTTTAAAACTTCACGACGGTTGACAGGTGGTACTTTCCATTGCCGTTTGGCATTACTAGCGGTTAAGCGGATGTGCTCTGGTACTTTTAATGCAACACTGGGAGAGCGGACTTCCCACTGCTTTGTAGCACCAAAGTTCACTGATTCTGCTTGACCTTTTATTAATAGGACAACGGCGCGTTTGATATTAATGCGTGCTAGTGGTAAGTAGTTTTTTGAGAACACTACAACTGAATTTTGTAGTATATGCGGCTGCGGACTTGGTGGTTGAGTTTCCATCTTTTTTATTAACTCCTAAAAAATAACTCCTGCCTCTGAAATGTCAGATGCGGGAGTCTTTTGGTTGATACCTTTTGACCTATACCGGTGCTGTTAAACATTTGCACCTCCCGCTTTGAATAAATTGGTTTAGATTTAGCCATTCGGCTGAGGTAGATTTATCGCTGTCAAACAAATATGTTCTTTCAAACGCAAATAGCACAAATAAGTAAGTCGGCATAAATAAACCAAAATATATTACAGAATGTAAATTTAGCCCAAAGCCTTGTTTCTACTCACTATTCACCATTCACTATTCACTATTTCTAATTACTATTTTCAACGCCTCGCTACTTACATCTATCCCACCCCTAACGGATCGGCTACTACTAATAGTTGAAGAGAATTTACATATCATAAAATGTTTGTATTATTTGTAATCTACATAATAATATACTACATGTGTATTATGTATTTGTCTAGTGTAAGTATTCCTCAAATTGTTATAGGATATATGAGGTAGAAATGCCATATAAGCATTGATTACCAAGTAATACAAGTATTTTTTAGCTATAAGCGAGTTTTTAAAGTGGGTCGCGCAATAAATAAAGTGGTGAGATTAGAAAAACAACGCGCTCAAAAATTGTTTTCGCTTTTTGCCTCGGCTGCATTCAGCGCAGGGGTGGGATCAATCGCTGGTTGCACCAACGTAACTACAAGCCAATATGAAGCTACAGCACTCACAACTTATACCTGGCAAGTAGAATATGCGAATAATCTGAATTCGGAACCATCACCACGTTTAGAAGAATTTGCTACAACTTCCCTACTCAATCGTAATGGCTTGAAACCACCAGGAGCAGTTACCGGACCCGATGACCGAGGTTTGTGGTGGCCTGCATTACCACCGCGACCAACAGTTGATGAGGTAGAAGAGCGCCAAGGCTCTGAGCAAGAAGCAAGCAGACCCGAATTATTAAAATCTGTAAAGTACAAATTAATTTACTCAGAAGGTACGCAACAAAGGACGTTACCTACAAATTACGATGTTTACAGACAAGTAGTAAAAGCATATCCTGAGGGAAGGTCCTTAGAATTGACTTTGGGAGTAGGGGATAATTCTGTTGAGAAAGCTGAACCAATTAGTAATTGAAAAGATTGCAATGCAACGCATTCCCCGCGCATAGAATGGGTTACGTTGCAATTCGTCTAAAACTTCGGTTAAACTACAGACTCAGTATCTTTAGACTCAATGATATATTGAAATCAGTAGAGGTGATTGATTGTTGTAGTGCAAATTACGGGCGATGTTTCCTTACGTTTGTGCTTAGTGTCCGTTATAAGCTGTTAATTTTTATATCTACATTATTGACAGTACATGGTATTTACAATATTGATTTTAATTACATACAGCAAGGTGCTGTTATTTTTGCTACGCTAAAATCGACACCATTCGTCAGAACCTTGAAAAGCTTATAACTTCCTTGGAATGTGTCAATGCCTCATTTATACATTTATCTCTAATTACTTACCAAATTTTATTCTAACTTGTCTTCTGCATTTTTCGCACGAGAACAAGCCCAATTCTCAGATATAACAGCAGGAAAACCTTCGCTTATAGCTTCTGGACAAACTGCATAAATAGTTAATTGACAATCAATCAGTTCTAAACCAGATTTTTCAACTTGCTTGATAGCTTGTTTGAGGACAGTTGTATTATCAAATTCAATTGTCCTATTACATTGAGCGCAAACAATATGATGGTGATGATTGGGAGCAGTTGTATTAAGTTCATAATGTTTGTGTATTTCTGTTAATTCTAACTCTCGTAATATTCCCATCCGTGTCATTAACTTTAAAGTTCGATAAATTGTTGATAAACTAATTCCTTCCCCACGCTTTTCAAGCAATTCATATAGCTCGTCTGCACTTAAATGTTTTCCTTTAGGTAAATTTTGAAATACCTCTAAAATGACTTTGCGCTGTGGTGTCAATCGCCACCCTTTTGCATTGAGTTCTGCCTTCAGAGAGTCTGTAGTATACATGAAACTATTCTTTATTTATTACTGTTGCTTACATAATAATAATCATTTTTGATAAGGATAATAACGAAAAATTTTATATACATATGTACTACTGCTTATTTAACAACTAATTAATTATTAATTTTGATTTAAAGTGGCCTCTAAATCAGAAACATTAGCAAAATCTAATAGAGCTTCTCCTAGATTTTCTAATTGTTCTATTGATAATGCTTGAACTCGTTCAATTAATGATGCATCAATTTCACCAATTCACCGATTTAATTAAGCCCTGTTTGCCTTCTTCCCTTCCTTCAAGCTTAGCGCGTTCCCGATCTTGTTGATAAAGTGGTTCTAACCTCATAATTAAATTCCTATCATTTTGTTCTAAATTATTTTGATTTGCTTTTAAGTTTTCTCTCAGGTTGTAAACTAATTAAGGGCGTTGCTGCTTTGTCTAGCCGTGAAAGCGCATCACGACTCTGATCTAATTTCGGCGTTGCATAAAAGCTATGCTATTTAAGAGTTATAAAACGTGCAAGTTACAAGATTACAAATGTTGCGATCGCTCGAACCATGTCCTTTGGACTTATCGCAGTTTCTCTAGCCATCTAATTTGCTCAGGCTTCGATGAGGAAGAATTAAAACGAAGGAAGAAGGAAGAAGGAAGAAGGAAGAAGGCTGGAATTGGGATGGGGATTTAGACCCCAACCCAATTCGTTCACCGTAGGTTGCCGGGGAATTAAACCCATATGTTTAAGTTAAAAATAAGTAACTATTAATTTCCCTTCAGTTTCTTAAAAGTGTATATCGAGTTTACACATTATTGTTGTATTTTTAACAAACCTAATTTATATAATAGCGGTTTTTTCTCAATAAAAACACGTATTTTAGAGATTGTTAGTTATTTTAAATACTTTTGATTTTGAACAAAAGCAAAAAAATCTTCTTTCACAAATCTCATCGATCTAATTTTTGGATTCTTCTCGATAAAAATACTTATTTACTATTTTAGTAGTGATAGTAAATACTTTTTGTACTTACGTAAAAGTGATAAATCACACATAAAAGTGCTAACTTTCTAAAAAATCTTAATTAAAAATTAATAAAAAATACTCTATTGAGAAGAGACTCATTAATATCAGGAATAATTTTAATTAA
>JBCCSG010000366.1:0-7228 GCA_039200565.1 Cyanobacteria bacterium P01_D01_bin.50
ACGAGGATTCAAATAATGATAATTTAGTTTTTATTCGTCTTTAAAAGACGAGGCTTTATACCATGTTTCGGGCTTATTCTTCTTACTTTTTACTTCTTACTTTTTACTTCTTACTTAAGCCCGAAGGGCTTCGGTAAATGGTTTTCCTCTTAATAGTTCAAAATTATAAACAAAATACTTTTGAGATGCACAGTAGCTTATTAGGATTATATGTTTTATATGTTTAGGAATGGCTTTTTTTGACCGGCCCGGATTTATCCGTGGAGAAAAACAAACATTTCTGTCATTGTTGAGGGGCCCCTCGATTTATCGATGGGGTTATAGTTCTAAATTCTTCATGTCTTATTCTAAATTCACCTTGATCTTTGGTGAGTTAGAAAGCCGTTTCAAAAGAAAATCAACGAAGGTTTGAACTCGAAGTGCATAACGGCGATTTGGCAGATAAAGCGCGTAAATGCCTGTATCCATATCCATATGGGGATAAAATTGAAAATCAGGCAGCACAACACAAAGCCTACCTGCATTAATACTTTCTTCAGTCAACCAGGTGGGCATGAGAATCAACCCTAAGCCATCTAAGCAGGCTTTAAGGAGAACTTCAGAATTGTTGGCAATCAGGGAGCCTTTTACCTTGACTTCACACACCTCTTTTTCTCGCTTAAACCGCCAAATTTCATACCCGGTGGAATAGCTAAAACACAAGCAATTATGGTGAGTTAAATCGTCCGGATGAACTGGTTTGCCATACTGTTGAAAATAAGCTGGGCTACCACAAACTGAGCGGGTATAAGATGTAAGTTTGCGGACAATCCAATTAGCGCCGGAACGGTGGAGGTTGCCAAGACGGATGACTAGATCCAGTTCCTGTTCCACTGGATTAGCGAGTGTATCACTAAAGGTTAAATCCAGTTGCATTTCTGGGTATTGCACCAGAAAATCTTGAATTAATGGTGCAATGTAAAGTCGTCCAAAAGCAACCGGAAGACTTACCCGCAATAAACCCCGTGGCACTTCCGAATCTTCTGCTACACAAAGATTAGCCGCTTCCACGTCTTCAAGAATTTGCACCACTTTGTCGTAATATTTTCGTCCTTGTGGGGTTAGGGTAATGCTGCGGGTGGAACGGTTGAGCAATTGAGTATGCAGCATCGCTTCGAGGGCATTTACTTGGCGAGTAACGGAGGAAACAGCTACCCCCAATTGTCGAGAAGCTTCTGAAAAACTACCCCCCTCAACTACCTTCGCGAAGGCTTCCATGGCAGCAAATTGATCCATTCTTTATTTTTGCGTGAAATGCAAAAGTGTTTGGCACAAAAGCTATATTAACATCTTAAATGAATGAGGTTAAGGTAAAGATGTCGCTAAAAAAAGGAGACAAAAATGACCATTACGATTGAGATTACTTCTGATTTTATTTGTCCCTGGTGTTTGGTAGCAGAAACGCGACTCAACAAAGCGATCGCTCAACTCAACAATCAGGTAGACATCCAACATATTTGGTATCCCTTTGAGTTAAATCCCCATATGCCGGAAATGGGAATGGAGCGCAAAACTTACCGCACTCAAAAATTTGGTAGTTGGGAGTATTCCCAGCAATTAGATGGGAAAACCATCAAAGCATGCCAAGACGATGGCATTAAGTTTCGTTACGACTTGATGGAAGTTACACCCAATACACACAAAGCACATCGCCTCACCTGGTTTGCGGCACAACAGGGTAAAGCAACTGAAATGGCGGAACGTATATTTAGGGCATATTTTACGGAAGGGCAAGATATTAGTCCTGTTGAAACCTTAACCAATCTGGCAGTTGATATTGGTATCGATAGAGACAGAGTTCAGACATTTCTCCAGAGTAATGCAGGTAGTCAAAAAGTGCGTGAGTTAGAACGCCAAGCAGTCTCAAGAGGTATTCGTGGTGTTCCTAGTATTCGTATTCGTGAAGAAATTTTATCCGGTGCCCAACCTGTTGAAGTATTCTTAAGTGCATTGCAAAAAGCTGTAAATGAGTTAGTGGAGGTTTGATGATGAATAAAACAGGTAAACGCGCCATTGTCATCGGCGGCTCATTAGGCGGATTGTTTACAGGAATCTTGTTAGAATCGATTGGTTGGGAAGTGAATATTTACGAGCGATCGCCCCACAATCTCGATAGTCGCGGTGGTGGAATAGTATTACAACCAGAGATAATAGAAGCATTTGAGCGGGCAGGTGTTGCCTACTCTGCACCCCTTGGTGTAGAAGCACGGGAGCGATTGTATTTAAAACAAGATGGCAGCATTTGGAGACGTATGCTTATGCGTCAGACTTTGACATCCTGGAACTTGTTGTATAGTAATATGCGGCGACATTTTCCCCCAGAGCGCTACCACCAAGGAAAAACTCTGACAACCCTGACGCAGGATGATCAGCAGGTTACAGCGATGTTTGCCGATGGCACTTCTGATACAGGCAATTTATTAATTGGTGCTGATGGTGCTAATTCCACTGTGCGAAAAATACTCCTCCCCAGTTATGAACCTCGCTACGCCGGCTATGTTGCCTATCGCGGATTGGTTCATGAAAGAGAACTTGACAAAAAGACTGCTGCTATGCTTGCAGAACGATTTGTCTTTCAACAATTTCCCAACTCCCATATTCTCCAATATCTGGTTCCAGGTGAGGATGAGTCCCTTGTACCCGGAGAGCGTCGCTTTAACTGGGTGTGGTATGTCAACTACGATGAAGCGACGGAATTAACGCCCATTCTTACCGATAGAAATGGTAAACGTCGCGACTATTCCATTCCGCCAGGAACGATTGCTCCACAAATTGAACAGCAGATGCGATTGTATGCAGATAGAGTCCTAGCGCCACCCTTTCAACGTCTTGTTGCTGCTACCAAAGAACCGTTTGTGCAAGCCATTTTAGATTTAGGCGTGCCGCAAATGGCATTCAATCACATCGCTTTGGTTGGGGATGCAGCTTTTATTCCTCGTCCCCACACAGCAGCAGGTGTTTCAAAAGCCGCTGCAAATGCGATCGCTCTTACAGATGCTTTATTAATTCAGAATCATGATGTCAAGAAAGCCTTGGATGAGTGGGAAACCGATCAATTGAGATTGGGAATGCATTTGTGGAAAGCAGGGCAAGATTTGGGAGAACATTCTCAGTTTTTGTATGGCAAAGAAAGATTCAACGATGTTTCCACCTCAGATGCAGCTTGAGGTTGTAAGGAAATGGTACAGATTTTTGACTTAAATTTTACTCAAATTAAGGAGAATATAAAATGGAACTCAACAATAAAGTTGCAATTGTTACAGGTGGCGGTTCTGGTATTGGTCGAGCAACAGCGATAGCCTTTGGAGAAGCTGGAGCTAGTGTAGTTATTGCTAACCGCAATGTCTCCAAAGGAGAAGAAGTAGTCCAATTGATTCGTTCAAATGGCGGTAAAGCCATCTTTGTGAAAACTGATGTTGCTTTGGGTGAAGATGTAGAAGCTCTAATCAATCGCACTGTCAGCGAGTTTGGACGTTTAGATATTGCCTTCAATAATGCTGGAATTGATGGTTCGCACTTACCACTAGCAGAACACTCAGAAAAAGATGTCACCGATCTATTGGATATAAATGTCAAAGGAGTCTGGTTGTCCATGAAGTATGAGATTGCCCAAATGCTCAAGAATGGCGGAGGAGCCATTGTTAATAACAGTTCTATCTTTGGTTTGAATGGTTATCCCACTTGGTCTGTTTATACTGCTACTAAACACGCTGTTACAGGTATGACTAAAGCCGCAGCCCTTGAATACGCACAGCAAGGAATTCGTATCAACGCAGTCGCACCAGGACCAATTGAAACACCCTTACTGGAAGTCGGCACTGGAGGGAATCCTCACTCCTATTCAGGATTTGTGCCAATGGGTAGAATTGGTCAACCCGAGGAAGTTGCTAATGCAGTTCTTTGGTTGAGTTCAGATACAGCTTCCTTTGTCACAGGACATACCCTCCCAGTAGATGGTGGTGTGTCTGCTCAGTAGAAGAATTGCCCAGATACAGCTTCCGTATCTGGGTAGTCCCCTCTGTTATATAAAAAGTAAGAAATAACCACAAAATTTTTACTTACTTTTGAGCAAAAAACCTTGAAAAGGATCGAGGCAAGATATCGCCAAGATATTGAACTACAGAAATACGTATTTTTATCAAGTCAAATTCTGCGAACTTTTTGACTTAAATTTCTAATTTCGATCGAAACTTCCTGGCAATATAAAATTTATCACCAACACCAGTTGTATTCGACCACATCAAACGGTAAAATCTTAATTTGTTACCGAAAAAGAATTCAGTCCGATTGAGCCAGAATTCAGTTGGGAATTGCGGTGCGACTGGTCGATGTTTCGTGGTTTAAAGCTGAACGTTTTAATCGTGGAGACAAATAAAATTTTCCTTGGAAAGAAACCCCTGACTTTAGATATGGGGTATACTGAGTGCTCGACTATGATTTCTGAATCCTTCTCATAAGCAATTTTGATTGTAACTGCGATATATCATTGGTGACTATTACAACACGATGTAAAGATTGCACCCGTTTCAAAAAGTTTAAACTCTTATCTTATAATACTTTTGGCTTTTGACTTTTGACTTTTGACTTTTGACTTCTCCTCAGCGTTACTACCAACTAAAAATAATCAATAAAGATGGAATTTATTCAAGTTTGCCAAAATCGTGCTTGTAAAAAACAAGGTGCCGCTAAAGTTTTAGCAGCTTTTGAAGCTAATCTTGTTCCTGGAGTAACTGTAACAGGTCGCAGTTGTTTGGGACAATGTGGTAATGGTCCAATGGTACTAATATTGCCAGAAATGGTTCGTTATAGTAAGGTTTATCCCTCGGAAGTCAAGCAGGTGATTGAGCGGCATCTATTAAGCGATCAAAAATTCACACAGGTGCTTCATCATTGATTTGATTTCGGGGTTAATGGTTAATTACTGGCTGATAAAAGTCTGCATATAGAAATGAATATTCAGCAGCTACGCGAATCTTTGAAAATTAAATGGGTGAGGTACTATCATCAAAATCGTTCCTGGTTGGCAAAAATGCGAATTTGGGGAACTTATGATGGTTATCGTCGCCCTTCTAGCGGTTTTATTTTGGCCACTTTATCTGTTTTAGAACCAAAACTAGATGAGATTTTCCCTTTTATACTTGAATTAAATAACAATCCAGACAAAATTATTGCTGCATTAGGTCTTAATTTTAATCCCGAACAACAGTTATATTTAATTGAGGATTTAGATGAACCTGCAAATGACTCTCAAGTTGATGATAATACTGCGATCAATAAAGTAATTTTCGATACATTTAGTGCAGAGAAAAGAGATGAGAGAGAAATTGAAGAACCCCCATCACCAGTTTTAACGGCTATTACTGAAATTGAAAGCTTTTCTGATCCACACAAAATAACATCAACTTCAACATCAGTGGAAACAGAATGGAAAGATTTTTCAGAAGAAAGTATGGTTGCTCAGTTAGAAAGTGAAGAGGAATTTTTATCTTTACTTACTATGTGTAATCAAGCTGAAGAAGGAGGAAAAATAGTAAAAGTATCACCTGAAACAGAAGCCGAACAAGTCAAGCCGATATCAAGCAAAAAAACTTCAAATCTTGCCTCTTGGATAGATGAATTTTGTCAAGGTGTTGATTGGGATAAAGAAGAAGCTATTTTTATTCCTTTTTAATTAATTAGGAGAAGGGAATAGGGAATAGTGAGTAATGAGTAGTGATGAGTGAGCAATTAACTCCTAACTCCTAACTCCTAACTCCCAACTCCTAACTCCCAACTCCTAACTCCTAACTCCTAACTCCCAACTCCTAACTTCTTACTTCTTACTTCTTACTTCTTACTTATTACTCCCAACTCCTAACTCCTAACTCCTAACTCCCAACTCCCAACCACTAACAACTAACCACTAACTACTAACTACTAACTACTAACTTTAAACTTTCGGATATTCATGAGAAACAAATGGAATTGAAATGACTTCTCCTTCTGTTTCTCCTACTGTTACTTTTAAACCGACTCCACCGGCTTTTGTGCGAATGTAACCCAATCCAAAATAATTCTCGCCATCTTGGGTACAACTAGTAAGTTTTCCGACTTTTTGATCGCCTACTTTGATTACTTCCCCAGTTTCAACAGCAGCATTTAAACGAATCCCCCACAAATTTTGTTTTACACCTTTGTAAGTATTTAATCTCGCGATCGTTTCTTGTCCGATATAACAACCTTTATTAAAAGAAACTGTTTGCCATAAACCCACTTCTAAAGGATTATAATCATCCGTTAATTCGCTTTCTGGTTGCGGCCTTCCTTGTAATATTCGCAACATTTCCCAATCGCGATCGCTAATTTCTAGGGCACCCGCTTCGATGATTTGTTGCCAAATTTTCTCTTTTTGACTTGCACTTAGAATTAAGGTGTATCCTGCAGAAGCTAAACCGCTACCAACAGCGATAATTCCTTCTGTATCAGCAACCTTAGGAGAGATGGAAGTGTGGGTACCGTAGGGTTGGTTGATAATTGCTGAAGCACCCAATTTTTCTACAATACCATCGCTTTGAGGACCGATAAGACTAAAAGTTACAGTTTCGTCAGTTATATCGGTTAAATGTACCTTGTCAGCGAAGAAAATATATTTATCCAACCATTGCATCAGATATTCGCGACGATTTGGCGAAACTAGCAACAAAACTGCATCTTCAGTGACGTAAGCACTAGCTAAATCAATAGTGCGAGCAGTAGAGGTAACAAAAACTGTATCGCATCCTTCCCCTGGTTTAAGGCGTTCAAAATCATTTGTACTTTGATTGTGTAGAAAACGCAAACGATCGGTATCTGACACCTTAATGCGTCCCCAGTGGCTGCGATTGTACACAGCGACTCCTGTTTCTACTGCTTGAATAACTGATACGGACATAGTAATTTTGGATTTTAGATTTTGGAGCCACTGCTTTGCGGTAAAACAGTTGTGGCTTTGGTAACGGCACGATTAAGGTTACCCCACACAAGCCTTTCTATTCAACCAGTAACCAGTACCGTTGAAGCGAGTGGCATTATTTGAGATTTATTTTTAAATTAACAGGAATTACCTATGTAGGGTGCTGTGACACTTCGATTGATTGTAAAGGAAAAATATTGCTTTTTGTGTCACGCACCACCCAAGTTAACGAAATAATAAGACAGTCAGGGTACGGCA
>JBCCSG010000367.1:0-7218 GCA_039200565.1 Cyanobacteria bacterium P01_D01_bin.50
GATCATGAGGGCACAACCCAATACTTTAAATGATTGGAAAGCGCGGTTATGGTGTCGCTTCTTCTTATTATCGGTGTTTGCCACCATGTATTTAAACGATATTCAGCGTAAAGATTTCTATGCTGCGATCGGTTTAGATGCGCGGGAATACGATAAAGATGTAATTGAAAAAACCAACGAAACTGCTGGGCGTGTATTCCCAGTCATGTTGGATGTTAAGACTCCGGAATTTTACGATCGCTTGGAAATTTGCGTGAAGAATAACGAGAAGCTTAGAGCGATCGTCAATTCTAATACGCCAAAATTCCTACAAATATTCCAGAAGCTACCCTATTATGTTTCTAATGGTTGGCAAGCTGTGAAGTTGTACTTTATCAAGCCGATTGATGCTGCTGCTGCGGAAGGTAGCGTTCGCTAAGTCTGGGTTTTGTAAAGATTTATAAATTAAAAGTAATAAGATGGGCAATTTATGCTCATCTTATTTTTTATTTGATAGTTAATTGAGAACCGCTCACCAAACCTTTCTCCTTTAGAGAGGAGAGGGTTTAAGTATGTTTTCGGGTGCATTGACTAACTTGTTTATTTCTCAAAGGGGTATTTTCAAGAGCGACAAGTTCAATTTCTCCATTTTCATTACGTATAAAACCAGTAGCTTCTACAATGGCTGGTTTTTTAGAAATACTTGCAACTTGAGAAATATTATTAGTTTGCTGACGATATGCCGATAAATCGCGAATATCTGACCAAGTGCGGTTTAAATTCAATGACTGACTGGGGTTATGTGGCATTCCGCCTCTTCCTGTAGCGACAAAACTACTGTCATTATTATTAGAACATCCACTCTTCATTTGTTGAGATGAATCGGTTAATTCTGCGGGTAATTCGACTAAACCAGAACCCGGATCGATTCCAATATTGTTGATTTCTACCCTACCGTTAACACCAAATTGGGAACTTGCGGTAATGTCGCTTTCTTCGGTTAGTTCGTCGCGAAATTCAAAACCGAATATACCGCTCGTTGTAATGTTGATATTACCGCCATTTCCTTCGACTGCATTGGCGATAATATCGCTATTTTCAAAACCGGTAATTATCGGAGAATTTATAGTAATATTACCGCCGTTACCCGTACCAAATGATTCGGTATCTATGAAGCTACCACGGCGCATAATTAATGAATTTTGTAAATTAATTTTGATATTACCACCTTCTCCTGATTCGGTTGCAGCAGTAATACCTCCTTTTGTATCCAGATTCAATGAATTTGAATTAATTTGTAAGTTTCCCCCATCTCCGAAACCATCATTTTTAACACTGACTAAACCACCATCTTTTACAGTTAACCTCGGTGTATTAATTTCCACGTTTCCCGATGCTCCAAATGGTTTATCTGGTAATCCAAAACGTTTTCTGATGGCTTCATCTAAAATATTTGCAGAAGAGATAATTAAACTAGGATTGCGCGAGCCTTGTGCTGTACCGCTAACTTCTACAGATTCGGAAGCATTCACGGTTACACTACCAGCAGCACCACTAATACTTGTAGAAGAATCAATTCTACCTCCATCCCGAACGACTAAACGTCCTGTATTTACAGTTAAATTACCAGCATTACCCTTACCAATAGTGGGAGAGCTGATAGCACTGGGCTGAAAAAGTGGAGAAATACCAATTGCTTTTATAGTATCGGTTACATTCACTGTAACATCTGCGGCATCTCCGCTTCCGAGAGTAATAGAACCAATTACAGCACCATCTAAAATAGTTAATTCTTTTGTTGATAAATTTATAATACCGGAATTTCCAGCAGCATAAGTCGTAGGATTAATTGCACCACTTCTATTGGTAATCGGTGAAAGTCCAAATAACTCTACCGATTCTGAAAAATCAATCTTAAAATCTCCAGCTTTTCCATCGCTGTACGTGCTACTAGCAATTGTTGCACCATTTGCGATCGCAAGTGTTGTACCAGAAACAGTAATATCTCCACTCCTACCTTCAGTTAATGTCTCGGTTAACAAACCACTGGCAATACTGTCATCCAAGTTAGTACCGTTAAGTATCAGTGATTCGGAAACATTGATATTGATATTTCCCGATTCTTGTAATCCTCGGTTTTGAATCCAAATTTTTGAACCATCATTAATATTGATGTTTCTAGCCTGTAGTTGGATTTTTCCAGCATTTTCACCGCTAGTATCAATTAAAGACTGTTGCGACAATTGAATATCTCGAAAGTTTACAACTCTTCCATAATCTAATGTAAATCCTTGGTTAGTTTGGTTTAAATTAACGCTTCCTTCTCCAATGCTACCTAATTCTATATTTCCTGATTCTGCTGTGAGGATAGCACCATTCAAGGAAATTTCTCCTCCCACTAGTGCTAGGGTTTTTCCCGGTTGTACCTGTAAATTAATGTTATTTTGGCTGCGTCTTAGAGGTGAAAATGGACTTGCTCCAATTAGATTATGTCCCGTTCCTTCTACCTTAATTGCTCCCGATTGTTGTCCCATCTGCAACCCCAAAGGTACGCTTACAGTCAACAGTGGTGTTTGTTCTGAAACTATAGCGCTATAGTTAAACCCATCTTCAAATAAAATACTTTGTGCAGTACTCCCCAAAAACGAACCACCAATATCCAACCTCGCATTTTCCCCAAATACAATTCCGGCAGGGTTAATTAAAAATAAATTTGCGCTACCCTTAGCTTTAATTAATCCATCGATATTAGAAACATTTCCACCAGTTACCCGATTAATAATATTTTCTATAGCGCTAGAGTTATTGAAAGTTGCCTATCCTCCTCTAGGAATAGAAAACTCCTCAAAGCTGTGAAATAAATTATTACCTCTTTGAATACCGTTAAGAATAGTAAAATTATTGCCAATTGAGTTGACAGTGGTATTAGTAGTTCCATCGGATAGTACCTCACAAGAAGCTGGTAAAGTCATCCCCAAAGTTAGTAAACCAGTGACAAATCCAGATATAAAAGCAATCCTTTTCATGTTGTCAAAATATTTTTATTTACATAGCTGGATTTATGATTCCCTAATTATTTCAGTCATTAACTTGTATCTAAAAAAACAGTATTATTACGTATACTATATACTACATTCGCTAGCTTGTTTATTTCTCAAAGGTGTATTTTCAAGAGCTTACCTATACCTATAAAACCAGTAGCTTTGACTATTGCTGGTTGATTTGATATCAAAGCCTGTTAACAGCCATGCTAGTAACTTTTGAGCCTGACTTTGGCCTGGTTTTGTAAATGTAGCAATATCCTTATAGGATATTGCTAAATTAAATGGGGCACTAAATTTGAAAACTGCCTTGAATATCGCTTTTGGATTGAGTATTACTTTGATATTCGCAACAACTCCTGCTTGGTGCGAAACGAAAAAAGAAATTGCTGAAGAATTAGATATAAATCCAGAAGTTATCGAAAACAGCCCAGTTTTACAACGATGGCAAAAGAAAGTACCGAATGTATTAAAAGAGATCAAAAATCAACCTAGTTTCCGCACTCGTTTACGATTGGGTTATTCTCAACTTGACGGAAATAGTGGTGTGAAAGTAGGTTTTGAGGATATTTTTATTTTTGATAAATTCACTGCTAGCGGTGAATATCAGAAAGCATTTAATAACAAATTTGAAAATTACGGTACAGATTTAAATTATTATTTATTACCTTTGGGTGGTTACCTGAATTTTGCTGCTTTGGTAGGATATCGAAATTTACAAATGTCTAATTACGAGACAAAGGGAGTAAATTTAGGTGTGAAGTTGCTGTTAGCGTTATCTCGTGGTGGTGGTGCGGATATTGCTTTTACTCGCAGTTGGGTTTCTCCTGGTACTGCTGAAGAAGTTATTTTAACTAAGCTTGTGGCAAGCTATGCAATTACAAATAGTCTGCGTTTCTCTACTGAGCTTGGAGAGCAAAAAGCCAATGGAAATAAAGACAGACAGTTAGGATTTTTTGTAGAATGGATGCTGTGAATAAGTTAGGAGTTAGGAGTTAGGAGTTAGGAGTTAGAAGTTAGAAGTTAGAAGTTAGAAGTAAGAAGTTAGGAGTTAGAAGTAAGAAGTAAGAAGTTAGGAGTTAGGAGTTAGGAGTTAGGAGTTAGGAGTTAGGGGTTATACATTTAAAATTAATGGCAATAGATATCAATTAAACTGACATTATTAAAAATAAAAACTGAAGGGCACTAATTTACAACTTTTACGTCTGGAGTTGAGTTGATAAAACTATATTTTGTATCAATCCGCGTAAATTTATCAGAAAATTTTTAGATTAAAAGTATAATTATGTACTTTAAAATTTGGATTTAATTCCGGAAAATAAACTTTAAATATGGTGGTTAAAATTATTCTCTACTAAACTATAAATGAATATAAAAATGTTTAAGCTTGTGTTGAAAAAGCTATCATTTTTACTCGTGTTTGGCTTATTGGCTAATGGTTTACCCGGCAATGCTTCTGAATTCGATATGCTTTTGTGTCTGGAGTCTGGAAAAATAGCCAGAGATTCAAGGCATGACGATAATTATCGCAGAAGATACTACGATCGCGACGGAAGGGATGGAAGTCATGGGCGTAGTGGTAGAAATGGAGGGAGTGGCAGAGACACTACTGTATTTGCTGATGGTTCACCTGTTAGTCTCGATCTATCGGGTAGAGATGGTGAAGACGGTGAATATGGTGAAGATGGCGCGAGCCCCCGCTGTCGTCGTCGATATGGCAATGTGAAGCGCAATATACATGCACCGGATGGCGGTGATGGTGGTAGAGGTGGAAATGGTGGAAGTGGTGGAAGTGGGGGTTCTTTAACTGTTTTTTACAACAATATTACCGATTTAAAAAGTATTTTAGTTCGCAGTGAAGGAGGAGAAGGAGGGCGCGGCGGGCGTGGTGGTGTAGGTGCAAGGGGTTGCAGGTGTCGCCGTCGTAGTTGGAGTGTTGAATCCTGTAGAGGGAAAAAAGGTACGGATAGTTACAAATGTAAAAAGCGTCGTTATCGTTGTTACCAGGGTAGCCATGGGCGTGATGGTTCGGATGGTAGGGATGGAAATCGAGGAAGTTTAGGAACTTTGAGTTTAATTAAGGGTAAAAAACAGCTTGCGGTAGATAATCCGAGAGCAGAATTAAACCTTTCACAGTTGCAAGGTAAATCAATTCGTTTATCCAAGAATCGCTGGATTAATCGTAGAGGTGCGATTTCGCTACTAGCACCAGGTTCGGTAATTGCGGATGAATATCGGGAATTTGATAAGCGTATAGAAAGGGATTTTCTGGTAATTTGGCGCGAGAAGCAACCGATAAGTAGTTTTAAGAAAGCTAATCTCAAATTGAATTTAAATAACAGCGGTAAAATAGAAGTTGATTTTCCGAAAAAGCTGTGGCTTGATATTAGCAGTAACCGAGAAGGTGATTTAACAAAACTGGTAGTTAATCATGCGATTCCTCAAAAAGAAGTAACTAAGTTGGAGGTTGCCGATTTTGCAGGAAATGGAAAAAATTTAAAGTTAAGTATAGTAGATTTAGCTCGTAAATCAGAAATTATCAAAACTCGGTTTCGAGTAAAGTACGAAATTGAAAGCGATGACTTTTTTGACGATACTGAATACGAAGCCGATATTCCCCCAGAATTTGTTACCCGCGATTACAACCGTTTTATTTTAGCTTTGGGTAAATTACCAATTCCTGAAGAAGGTTTACGTGTAGGTACAAAAGTTAGCGTCAAAATTGAAGCAATTCGTTCCCTAGGTAAACGAGAGACTAAACAAACTATTAATTGGAAAGGTAGAGTACGTAGGCGTGGTGGGATTTGAGTTGTAGAGACGTAGCAGTGCTACGTCTGTTATTAAGTTAGGAGTTAGGAGTTAGGAGTTAGGAGAGTATTAAGCTCAACATTATAATCGATTACCCATGACACTGCTTGTTACAACCGAGGGTAACGTCGGGAAGCAGTGGCTCTGCTATGGCTCATACCCTATGCCCTACATTCAATCCTCGATTATAGTAAAAATAATACATCTACCAATTCAGGCTGCTGCCACTATACCGTGATTAGGAGACTTTTAGATAATTTCCGTGCTGCGTTTTTAAGGAATCAACCGGATACTTTGCTAGTGAGGGATAATACTCAAGTTCCCCAAATTGCAGATAGTACCCGCGATAATTCTCTTCAAGATTCGATTTCTACAAGCTGGTGGCGAACGATTTTTGTTACCAGTTTGGGTGTGACTGTCTTGGTATTGGGGGTACGGAAGCTTGGATGGTTGCAGCAGTGGGAGTTGGATGCTTACGATAAAATGATGCTTTCGCGCCCTTCGGAGCTACCCGATGAGCGAATTTTGTTGGTAACTGTTACTCAAGAAGATTTACAGGGATATAGTAATAATAATTCGCTCTCCGATGAAACCGTTAATCAATTATTGAAAAAAATTAAATCTTATGAACCGCGTGTTATTGGTTTACAAATTAAACATTCCCAACAAACTAATTTAGCAACAGTTTTAAATAAAGATAATATTACTGCGGCTTGTGTACTCAGCGCTATGGGGGAACCAGAAATAGCACCACCACCTAATTTTGTTAGAGATAATGTTTTTAGCGATTTAATTACGAATATAGCTTTTAGTGATTTAGTTCCTGATAACACATTCGATCATGTTGTTCGTCGGGGTTTGCTATTTGCTACATCTTCCCCAGATAGTAAATGTCATACTCGTTTTTCTTTTTCCAGTAATTTAGCGATTAAATATTTAGCAAAACAAGGAATTGAACATTCTTTTCCAGATAATGTTTTTTATTTGGGTAATGTGCCTTTTCCTCGTTTACAAAAAAATTCGGGTGGCTATATAAATATTGAAAATGATGGTTATCAAATTATAATTAATTACCGCAATCACCGTAATGTTGCTAAGACTGTTAGTTTAACGCAGGTTTTGACAAATAAAGTAAATCCTAATTTATTTAAAGATCGTTTGGTAATTATTGGTAATGACGGCCGCCGTCGTGATCGAGGACGACTTACCCCTTATAGTAATTCTAAAGAACCACCGAGAGTTCCTCGCCTATTTATCCACGCACAAATAACGAGTCAACTTATTAGTGCGGTGTTAGATGGAAGACCTTTAATTTGGTATTTTCCGGAGTGGTTAGAAGGTTTATGGGTATTGAGTTGGTCAATTGTAGGTGGGGTTTTGGCGTGGCGTA
>JBCCSG010000368.1:0-7217 GCA_039200565.1 Cyanobacteria bacterium P01_D01_bin.50
AATATTTTTAACTTTTAATGATTTAACTTATAATAATTGCAGCTTCATACTTGTCGATACTTTTATCAACAAAAAAGTTACTTTTGAGTAAGCGTTTTTTTAGGCTTAATACATACTTTTAAGTCAGAAATTATAGTCTTTTAGGTCTGAAAATTAAATATTAACGTACATACTTTTGGTTCCCAGACATCTGGAGAGGTGCCTAGAAGACATGGATACAACACTCACAATCCATGAATCCACGACGGGCGCAGATAAGAAGTACTTTAAGCCGCCTCGTATAGAGTCGATGTAGATTCCAAGTTCAATCCGGGATACCAAGATTGAAATTTTTTAGCCCACTCTTGATTTAAAACTCGCGTTCGTACCTGGATTAAAAGATGAGTTCCTTCGGGGGTCCAGCGCATTTGCTGCTTTTTGACGAAGCGCTTGCTGATAACTTGATTGACTGTGGACTCTACAAATGAACTTGAGATGCGTTCTCCGTTATGGTATCTATCTCCATAATTTGCAATATACTGTGCGTCATTTGAGATGTAAGTTTCAAATTCTTCCAAATGCGACCAGAGTTTCTTGGCTTCAAGACTTGGTTCCCCATCATAATCTTCGGAACCTAAAACAACCGCATCATCTATTAAATCTTCAATTTTTGACAATGCTTTAAACACGTTTCCATGCCATAAACTCCACTTCAGCTTCTTTAATTTCTCTTGAATAGATTCGCTTGAAATACCAGTTAATGGTTCTTTTTTAGTTATGCCCTTGGCAACTTGTTTCATTACAGTTATTCGCATTGTAATGTGGAACCAATCAAGTATGTGTTCTGCATGAGGATTGAGGTAATACTGAAGGTCACGTATACTCTCCTCTCCATCCGATAAAAATGTAACTTGCTGGTTCATTTGCATTCCCTGGGATTTCAACACCTCAAAGACACGACGTTGGGGTTTGGTGTCGTAGCAATAAACCATACCAAAACACTTAGATGTTTTATCTGCTTTTATACTCTTACCTGCAATTACTTGAAAGTGTCCCGATTTTGATGTTTTTCTGTCATAGAAACGTACATAACCTCCATCCATGCCAACCACCAATGGTAAATCTGGCTTTGGTAAATCTTCCCAATCTCTTGGGCAGCCTTCAAATAGTACCCCCGCCTCTTCTGGTAACTCCGAATCCAAACGCTTCCCAAATGCGTGCAGGTTGTTACGTATTGATGCAGCGTTTATTTCACCCTCTATGGGCAACACCTCTTGTAATAATTTGCTGGAAAGCCCATAGGACATCAGTGATGCAAATTTTGATTCAAGGTACAGCAGTTCTGGTGAAGTGCGTTCAGATAATAACTTTGCTACTGGGTTAAAAGTACGAGTCTGTTGTTCGGTACAAGTACAATGAAACAAGCGATTGCACTTTAACCGCAACTTACCAAACAGTGTTCGGTATGTAATAAAACGTTTATCTTTATGCAGTAGCTTCTTTCCACATAGCTGGCACTCAGAATTTTGCTTTTCATATTCAGTTATCTGCTGCTCAACTAAGACTTTCTGAGTATTTTGCAGTAATATTTTTGCCTCTGCTAAACTTAGTCCTAAATTTTCAGGCTGTAAGCAATTGCGGTTAATCTGCGTAACTTCTTGGATAATTTGGGTATCGCCACTATCTGATTCGACAACTATTTGGATTTTGAATTTCATTTTCACATCCTCTACTCAAAGAACATCGACTCCCTATCTCCCGTAAAGTATTTTAGTAAATGTTGGTTAACTTTTTGACGGTCAAAATGGTTTTGATAAACTGAAAGCCAAGTTAATAGTTCACGGGCTTCCTCTCTATCTATGTCAAAATTTTGACTTTCTAACATATCAGTAAAACGTCTCAACACATCTGAAATAAAAAACTCTTCTCTTCGCTCCATAAATTCCCAAGGACCACCGCAGTTTTCTGGAGGACAAATACTTTTACCACCAGTGCAGATTGGATAAGTTTTGTTTTTATCTGGTTTTAAGATTGCTTCTACTCTAATTTGATGCCGCCACCAGTAACGCCATGCGCCCATTGCTGCACTGCGGCTAAAGTGATATTCATATAAAAATTTCTCTTTTTCTCTAAAGCCGAATGATGAGAGTTTTACTTCTTCTGCGCGGTCGCTAAATGTGGTGCAACGCGGTTGGCTAATCCCATAATACTTGCCATGAATTAGGAAATGATGCAGGTGTATATTTTCCCACCCCATCGCTAGTTGAACTGTGTAATGCAAGTCTTCTATCGTATGCTCGCTGCTGACAAGTACTCTTCTCCAAATTGTCGGTGTAATACTGAGTAGTAATATTTTTAACTGGTAAATGACTGGTTCGGAAGAATTAGACATTGGGTTATTTTACAGCTTTCTCTACCCCATCTCCCCCGAAATTTTTCGCTCTCATCTAGAGGGCATGAAGCCGAGATACGTGTAATTTCCTGTAAGATGGTCTGAAAAGTCTTATTATGAAAGCGTTTGAAAATTTGTTACATCATAGTCAAAGACGCCTTTATTTGTGACGAGAAATCAAGGCTTTTGAAGGCCGGACAGCAGGTTTTTGGTCACATCTCGGCTCAAGTTTATCAAAAAAATACTAAAATGTAAAAAAGTTGGCTTGTTACTTATAATTAATTTAAAAATAAAATTAGAATTAATCTAGTCTACAAGCAGGTGTATCTACTAATTGGAAAGATTTTGACTGGTGGTTCCGTTCTTTGAGTAGTTAAAAATTAATGTCGCCCTTGCCTTCTATTTTCCCCACTTGCGTAAAGGTACTTTGGTCGTAGGACTTACCACTCATCTGAATATTGTCACCTGCTGGTTGTGGCACAGGTTCTTCTAAAATCTTGGCAATTTCTGCTGCCAGTTCTGGCTCGGCTGATAAAATTTTCTTCAGTTGTACCCGCAATGCAGTTTGTAAATCTTCATCTTCTGGGTCATCTGCTACATCTTTAGCTGCTTCCAAAGTCGCTGCTTTAGCTTCTACCTTTGGTTGCAATTTACTCCAAATAGCTGTCCCTTTTCGCCAAACATCCTCACCCAGCTTCTGGCTTGCTCCTTCCACCGCCTTATTACCTACATTCAGTAAAAATGGCAGACAAGGAGCTAAAAACTTAACCAGTAAAGAAACATCCATTGGTTTATGTGGTTTATCTATATTTATTTTGGTTTTAATAACTGGAATCTGGGCTTGGGAGAGGTTTTCTAATTTAATCGCTACCAAACCTTCTTGAAAAGCTCTTGGGAATACAGCTTGATTAGAAGAAGTTGCGTAACCCAAACCATCGTAGAAACCTTGAGCGAACCCGATTGCTGACTTATCCTGAATCTCCTGGTTCATGCCAATGGCATATTTAATATATTCACTAATTGCCTCAGCAGATTTGACAGAGTGACAAGCATTTAACAGCACACAGTCCACATAATCCGCGTGTAATTCAAACAGCGATGCCAGCCCGGATGGTGAAACCGCTTTGTTCTGTCCCCCATCATCTTCTAACAGCAAACTACCATCCTCCAAACCATGTCCGCAGAAATGCACGATTTGGGGTTTCTCCTCGGCGATCGCCCTACGAATATCTTGGGGACGGACAGCAGTACGGATGTCAACCTCAAATATATCCCGCCTAACAGCACGTCGGATGGCTTCTTCAACTTCTCTAATTTCCTTATCCAAGCGCAAACCGTGGGGAATTGCTGCCAGAATCAAGATTTTTTGTGGCTTAAGTGCTTGCCCCTTAATCATCTTCCACCCTTAAAGTATGTATTAAAGCCTACCAGATTGGCTCAATATAAATGCGACTTCAAAGGTAAATTTAATGATTCCGGAAGAAATCATTAGTCCACGCAACAGTGACGGAGCCATTGCGGAGCAATCGAGCCTGCCAAATACTACCATGTGCTGTGGTAATATTTAACAAGAATCAAAATCCGAATATTTACGCCCTTCTCCCTGGTAGCCACTGTGGCATTATGCCTATTTGCGATAGCTTGCGTATTCCTTGGAACGTTCGCCCTGTGAACTATCCGCACTTCCACATCCTGTGAAAATTCAGCGCCCTACCGGGCGACACCGACGGTGGGATATTTTATTATCTGTAAGTTCCTTGGATATAGTTAAAAAATTACCCACAAGGGTACTGTCATAAATATGCTGGTTAATTAAATTAAAGCTAAGGGTTAACCACAACCCCATAACGTAGCATTGGTGACAAGTTAAACAAAAATTATAAATGTCAATACATCTAAATATATAAAGATATTGTTGCGATAATGATAATCATATTGAGGGGCAGGAGAATAGGCTGCCGTAGGCAGCCTATTCCTCTGAGAAATGCAATAATGATAATCATTAACGGAAGCAAGTAATATTTATTTTTAGAAAGAATTATGTGAGACTCATTTATGACAAGTAACTGAGCAATTGGGCGGGAACTGTGAGTAAGAACCGAACTAACCGAGACCATGCAAAAAAGACCCAGCGACCAATGGTTGAAGATGAAGTAATCGCAGAGCAACTAGAAGCTTTGGTAACACCAGCTATCACTGCACAAGAAAATTACTATCGTCAACTGAAGCGGGCGAGATAGAATTCTCAACTTACCATTTATGGTGGCAGCAGTTCTAACATTACTATGGGGGGATGTTGCCGGAGTTACGGAACTTACAAGAATGTTAGGACGTGAAGGTTTTTTGTGGTGTAAGCCAACAGGCTATATCTCAACGATTTTTAACATTTCCAGCCGAGTTATTTGAGAAAATATTTAAGGATTTATTGCCGCATTTTAAATCAAAATGGCACAGTAGAAATAAGCGAAAAATTCCTGAAAGTGTTCAATTCACATTGTCAAAATTTGAAAAAATTTGGATAGTCGATTGCTCAATTCTAGAAGTATGGTTTAGAAAACTTAGTAGTAAAGCCAGTGACCCAATCAAATATTTTGCAGCACCAGAAAATCAAGATTTAGGAATTGTCAAACAGAAACGAAAAAAAGGAACCACTAAATTGATTGTCGCTCCTTTCCCTGACAAACAGCGAGGGACTCCTGAGTTTTTCTTCAAACATCTTCTAAAACCAAGTTGACAACTGCTATACAAGCTTAACTTGTCACGAATGATAACGTAGAAACTATTAAAAATATTTGAGAATTTTATGACAACATAAGTTGCTTACGACAGCTTTAAGTAATTGGAGTTATCATCTTTCATCATTACTCCAACACTGTATGTTGAGCATCTTGAAGCAGTTCCTAAATTAGAACTAAGTTAAGTATAGCCAAGTAATTATTTAGAGAATGTCTTATTCCGAAAAAGCAAGTGACTCCGGTAGCCTAAAACAAATCCTTGAGGTAACTGCCCGCGATCAGAGTAAGGTGATTCAAATAGGGCAGATCAAGGCTCATCAGGCTGTTCTTGTTGTTGGTTCGGACAAAGGAGGTGTGGTGAATACCCGTCTTTGTGAGAATTTACAGCATCCGCAACCACGTCCCGTACCTGTTAGCTTGGGTCCGCGTTCCTTTCCATTGTTATTGGGTCGTAGAGAAGAAGTAAAAGTGGCATCTGATTCTCTACCGTATAACCAAACAGTGGAGTTCTATGGTTCTGACGGGATAGGTAAAACAGCTTTACTAAGGTACTTGGCTCATCATCCTTCTATTACTCCTGCTTTCCTTGACGGGATTGTTTATCACCATTCAGTCCGTTACCAACCCGTTTCTGATGTACTCCAAATTCTATTTAATGCTTTCTACTTTAGTAGCACTCCTTTTAAGCCTACAGACATTCAAATTCGTGATGCTCTCAAGGACAAAAAAGCTCTCATTCTATTAGATAATGCAAAGCTGACACGGGAAGAAGTGCTAGGTTTGATAAACGATCTACCCAGCTGTACTTTTCTGTTTGCTTCTGTTAAGCGACAACTTTGGGGCGAAGGACATCCTGTAGGACTACGCGGACTGCCCTTAAATGAAGCCGTATCTCTGGTAGCACGAGAACTGGGACATACTCTTAGCCCAGAGGAACGCTCTGTTGCTGAACAAATCTGTACTGCCTTAGAAGGGCATCCATTGGCGATTCTTCAGACAGTAGCGCTAGCAAGGGAGGAAAATATAGAGCTAGCGGCTCTAGCCAAGCAAATACAGTCTGCTGCTTCTACCCAAGGTTGGGCTAAATATCTTCTAGAAAAGTTAAAAACACCGCAAACGCTAATTATAGCAGTGCTTGCTGCTTTTGGTGGTGTGGCTCTTGGGGCAGAACAACTAGCTTCTTTGACTGAAATTCCTGAAGTTAAGCCTATACTGGAGACATTACTAAGGCGCAACTTAGTGCAAGTTGAGGATTTTCGCTACAGCCTTACTAGTACGTTGGTTGAGCATTTGCAGAAAAAATCGAACCTGACACCTTTTTTGGAACGGGCTGCAACTTACTTCACGAATTGGGTTCAACAACATCAGGAAGTACCAGAACGTTTATTAGAAGAATCCGATGCCATCCTGCAAATTATGGAGTGGGCTGTAGAAGTTGGTCGTTGGGAGGATGTACTATGCTTGGGAAGAGCGGTTGAAGGTGTACTGGCTCTGAATGGACAATGGGGCACGTGGGAGTTAGTACTGCAACAGATACTTCAGGCAGCGCATACTATTGGGGATACGGCAACTGAAGCTTTTGCTCTACATCAATTAGGTACTCGTTCCCTTTGCTTGGATGAGGTGGCAGAAGCTGGCAATTATCTCCAGCAAGCTCTCCATATGCGACAAGAGTTAAATGACGAATTAGGTGCCCAGATAACTAATCATAACCTGCAATTCCTTTTAGAACCACCTCCACCTGAGCCTGAACCTCCACCTGAACCTTTACCTCCACCACCTTTTACTATTAGACCGTGGCTCAAGTGGGCTGTTGGTATCTTGCTAGTGGCAAGCGGATTTGGGGCACTGTGGGCACTGTCTGATAACCCAAGCAAGCTGCCAGAATTTTCGCCAACTCTCACAATTCCGACAGTTAGTCTTACTGGGTTAACTTTAAAACCGTCTACCGTACAAGGAGGCGAAAGCACAAGGGGAACACTCACCTTAAGCGATGTCGCACCTCCTGGTGGGCTAGTTGTCCAACTGAAGAGTAGCAATAGCCGGGTAGCCACTGTTGAACAAACTGTCACGGTTCCAGGCGGAAAGAACAGCGCAAATTTCAAGGTTAC
>JBCCSG010000369.1:0-7210 GCA_039200565.1 Cyanobacteria bacterium P01_D01_bin.50
CAAAAACTGGTGTAGTCAGCGAACAACACTTAGGGAATAAAATACTTGCTTATCATTGTGAAAATGCAGCTATTCAAGAATTTCCTTGTCAAGACAAGCGAAAATCGGTATTAACCTTAGAAAAAAGTTGTTTGCAAGTATGTCTGTTAGAAGAAGCCCAACAGCAACAGCACGTATTATCGCAACAACATTTACAACGATTAAGGGAGTTAGCAAATCAGCTTATTAGTCAACTTGGTACAGACTATTTAGTCAAGTGGATTTTTATTCAAGAAAAACACGAGCAAAAACTATACCTAACAAAAGTTAGTCAACCGATAAATACTTTCTCTAATAATTTCTCAATTAAGGGGATAGGTACAGCAACAGGAAGAGTTTCGGCAAATGCTCTCGTAATTGAAAATCCCGATCGCATAATACAGCAATTACCAAAAGGCATAATTTTAGTATCATCTCAAATTACCCCCGATTTGTTACCAATGCTCCAACTTGTAAGCGGCATTATTACCGAGCAAGGAGGTTTAACTAGTCATGGTGCTATTATCGCCAGAGAATTGGGTATTCCCGCAGTAGTTGGCGTTCATAATGCTACAACACTTATTCAAAATGGCGATCGCCTATTAATTGATGGCGATACTGGAGAGGTACATCGCCTCGCTTTGAATACAGCACAAGAGCATATTGATGATGTAGTAGTAGAAGACAAGATTGTTAATTCCGAGGTTATGCCAACTCCCAATCCGGCATGGGTTTCTTTCTCTTCCCCTTCAATTTCTCATCCCTCTACAAATATACCCATGACTTCCACGGAGCTGCTGGTGAATTTAAGTCAGCCAGCGATGATAGACAAAGCGCTTTCTGTGCCAGTAGATGGTGTGGGATTATTACGCTCGGAATTGATGGTATTAAGCATACTAAATCGGGAAAACCCTCATACCTGGATTAGAAATGGAAGGCACGAGGAATTACTGGATTTATGGACAAAAAGGATACTTGATTTCGTGCGTGCTTTTTCTCCCAAACCAGTTTATTATCGTTCATTAGATTGGCGAACCCACGAATTGCCAAACCTTAAGGATGATAGACTGTTGCCAGGGGAACCACAAACAGCATTAGGTGAGCGCGGTACTTTTAGCTACTTACTTAATTCTGAAGTATTTGATATGGAACTTATCGCGCTATCTAAAGTACAGCTAGCAGGATATCACAACATCCGTTTAATACTGCCTTTCGTTCGCACTGTAGAAGAATTTTCTTTTTGTCGTCGAAAAGTTGAGCAAGCAGGGTTAACCGACATCAAAGAATTTGAACTATGGATTATGGCGGAAGTGCCAAGCGTGCTATTCTTGCTGCCAGAATATGTTAAAGCAGGAGTGCAGGGAATTTCAATTGGTACAAATGATCTAACCCAACTATTATTAGGAGTAGATAGAGATCGAGCACTCCTGGCAAAAAACTTTGATGAGCGTCATCCAGTGGTAATGACTGCCATATCTCAGCTAATCGAGATGGCAAAAGAAGCCGGTATTCCCTGTTCTATTTGCGGTCAAGCACCTGCATTGTATCCTGAAATCATCGAAAAACTGGTGCAATGGGGAATTACTTCTATATCGGTTGAACCTGAAGCATTACAGCGGACATCTCAAGCGATTTACCGCGCCGAACAAAGGTTACTGTTAGAAGCAGCGCGTCGTCAATTGCAGTGAAAAATTATCAATAGCTTCAAATCCAGCTAAAAATTAAAAACTAGTGCTATTAGGTATGCGAGAGGGAAGAAAAACAGGGTAGCATTCTTTGCGACGTTTATTTCGTCTTTCAATCCGTCTTTCTACTATTTCTAAACGATTCTGTAAACCTCGGAGAACCCTGATAGCTCTAGGATCTTGAAAACTGTTTTTACCAAAATCTGTAAATGCTTTAGGGTCGCTTTTTGTACCAAGACGCGACATGAATTGAATTTGAAATAGAGATGCATTTATGTCAGGTAAGAAACTTGTTAAACTTTTTTCATCGACAAAGGTACCTTTAGTTGTAGGTATAGGCTGATAAATTGCTGCAGGCATATTCGGAATAAAGGCCATATATTGATATTGAAGCAAAGCAATAGCTGAGTGTTGAGCCGCTGCGGTAAAAATAAGTTGTGTCAAAAAGTCTATTAATTGGTCGCGATTTGTCAGCCTTTCTGGCAGAGATGATACACCAAAACCTCCTTCACTAATGGGTTTACGTAGAGTCTGTAGCCAATTCTGTAATTCGGAATCTTGGCGGATATCTCGGTTGGATTTGTAATAAATTCCAATATATCGACTTACGTATTCTTCTAGGCTATTCCAGATAAGCAATCCATCATCTCGGTAGGGAAAATCTTGTAAAGTAGAAGAACTATCAACACCACGCTGACGTAAATTGGTGGGAAGTGCAAAGTGGCTGAAGTTCTCAAAATAATCAGATACACTTCGTTCGGTAAGTTTTAACGAATCATTTAAAATACCACCGAAGCTAAATTCAATTGCTGCTCCTGGCTGAATTAAGGTTGTATCACCAACGCTATTGATTGCCATGGTGAACTCAAAATGAGGCTTTAAGAGTACATTTACCGGATGACGAGCAGCGAGAGAGCGTACTGTGGCTAATGCAATTGATTCCATTACCAGATGAGTCTGCCCTAAGTGACGGTAAAGCTGATGAACGTAGAAATCAGCCATCTGGGTAATTACCTTAGCTATAGTCCAGTCTACACCATCCAAAGGCGTGCAAAGCAAACTTTCTCCCGGTACTTGTCCCAACTGAATAGCAATGGGAATTAACTCAAAATCCCGGCGATTTCTTTGAGCCAAATAGAGCGCAATTGGAGCAGTGATAAACTTGTTTTCTTGGGGTTGGATACCATCGAGTAATGCGTAATCAGTGACAAACAAACCTCCTTCTTGAGTAGCTTGCTGCATTGTAAGATTAATGCGTTTGTTGCCTTTTCTCTTACTTAAAACTGCTTTAAAAACATCGTCTGTTATCCCAAGTTTGTCGCGAAGATTGTAATCCAGCGTGAGAACATTTTTTAATTCCATCGGATTGGGGCCAGAAAGTCTTTGTCTGGCAAACAGATCATCGTTGCGGAAGGTTTGAGCAATATCGGGTAACGGTAAAATAGGAAATAGCGCAGCATAATCATCAAAGCTTTCAAGGGATTTAGGATTCTCCTGAAATTCTTGTTGATTGGCTGTTATTTTTTCCGTTAAAATTGCTAGGTTATTTCTATATCCTTCAGAAAATGCTTCTTGCTCTGGTAAAGTTTCTACTCGGGGTGAATTAGGTAACCGCAAATCCAGCCGATATTCTTCCCGAATCTGTTGCAACTGCATTTGGCGTTCTTGTTGAGTTGCGGGTGAATCTTTTTGAGGTAAACTGGGGATGGTAGGATTCTCTGGTGGCTCGGGTAGGTCTGGTTTAGTTCCCCTGTTGATTAAAGTTTCTAAACCAGGAGTACAAGCTAAAGCCATGAATGCCATCATAGTACGGCGTGAGAAAACATATTGCTCTATTAACTCTTGTCGTCGTTGTTTTGGAGTTAGATTTCGCATTTTTTCCCCTTAATAAAACTCCTAGTAGTGTTCTGTACCATTAGTTTTGACGGGTTCGTTTTCTTTCAAACGTCGGGAGACGTAGCAATGCTACGTCTCTACACCCATTAATTATGATGGGTATAAAAAAATCATTTTTTTTCTACTCCCTCTTCCCCATCTACCCCCTCCCTAAGTTCACCCATCAAGATTAATGGGACAGACCACTAGCTATTTACTTATTAATAGTTATTATAAAACTGGTCGAGGTTCAAAACTCCCGTTTTCTTAGATGGCAGATAAGGTATCATTACTCGACTGCGGGAGGCTTTTAGTTTGGATTTGAATTCAGATGTAGATTTTGATTCTCAGTATCAAAGCCAGTAGTGGGTGTTAGGAGTTAGGAGTGAGGAGTTAGGATTAAAAATTATTTCTCCTTGTCTCCCCCTCTTCCCATCTGCTAATTCTTATTGTTCCGTCTGAGCGCAATAGTCATTGAGTTCAGTTGCTAAGGTGTCAGTTTGTTTCGCGGCATCTGAAACTTGTTTGAGGGATATTTCGATATCTTTTTTAGCCTTTCTGACTTGTTCCCTACCACTTGACGAGACTTTAGCCGTTTTAGCTGAGCCTAGGGCTTTAGCTGCGGTATCTATATTTTTACTGAAAGTTTCAAAGTGTTTAACAGATTGCTTTTTGAAATCTTCTAGTTTAGGATCTTTGAAGTTTTGTCTTTCTATTTTTTTGGTAACATTTTTCAAATCCTTTGCTAACCCCAAGCTTAATGTGACTTGGGAGCCTTTATTTTTCTCAATTAGAGAAGTTCCTTCATTGATCGTTTTAATAAGTCGCTGACACTGAGCTAGTTTGCTTTCGTTACAACCAGTAATTAGCAAAACCATACTCACGGGTACCCATAAGAATTTTTTTAGAAGAAAAAAATTCCGCCGGGAACCCTTCACGTTAATAGAAGCAATTACGTTATATTTATTCCAATTAAACATTAATAGTCTACTTTTAGCAGTACCGAAATCATAGTATCGGATGATTCTATATTTTGTTAAGTGTTCCGGTAATTCGATATTTCAATCAAATTTCCGTCGGTGTCGCGTAGATAGATAGATTCAATTGTTCCTATAGCTCCTGTCCTCGTTACTGGACCTGCTATGATATCTATACCACAGGAAATGATGTGATTTTTGATTTGAGAAAGCGGTTTATTGCTTATAAAACAAATATCTGCTGAACCTGATGTAGGATAAAATGCTTTTGGTTCAAATTCTTTTCCTGCTTCGTGCAAATTAATTTTCTGTTCTCCAAATTGCAACGCTTTACGGTTTTCACCAAAGGTGACTACCTGCATACCGAGAACCTGGCTATAAAAATTACATGCTGCTTCTATATTGCCAACGGTTAGAACTAAATGATCGATTCCTGCGATAAATTGCTTCATTTTAACTAATATTTTTATCCCCTAAATTTCATCAGTCAAGGGAGGATTGATTATGATTTAATTATGGTTTGAAGGAAGTTTTAGGAGGGTGAGTAGAAAAAATTATTGCGATCGCGGAACTCTTTGAGATGTCTACCTACTTATCTTTCTCCATCAGATTTACGGGATAAACTGATACAGATTTATCGAAGAGGACTTTCATGCCGTTAATTAAAACAGATTTTTCGGATGAGTAAGCAAAACTAAAGCTCGAAAGGCTCTGGGGAATAATACTTTTACCCTCAGCTAATTTTTCTGATATCAATTGTGTTGGATAAATATGTAATTTTCCGGCACCTTCTGCATATAAATCATCAATATCAATTGATTTTGCAGCCCATGATGCTGGAGGATTAACTATATAAGTAGCCGGCATATTTGTAAAGCTGTAAGTTAATGGTGGTGGTGTATCCTTGGTGATTTTTATGAGATTACTATGAGAAGAGTTATTCGCTGATTTATCGCTACCTACATATTGATTATCATTGAATCCGTTACTTGCACCATCGCAGTTAAAAACATAACCATCTTTTTGAGCAACGATGGCATCTTTAACGATAGACATACCACAAGATGGAATTAACTGAATATCAATTTTAGGTAGTTCTCTGGAATTTTTCAGACGTTTTACTAAGTGATCTAAGCATATCTCTAATCCAAAGGTCAGATCGTCTATGGTAAAAACAGATGAATCTTCATAGTTTAATACCGATAATAGTTCTTCTGCATTTTTGGAGATCAGATATCTTTTAATTAGTTGTTTTAATTGATTGTAGAAAGGTGTTTTGAATTTATCAAGTTCGGCTTCAAGCTTTTTGTATTTAGTATTTTCATCTATTTCGATGAGATTTTTCACAAAATCTCTTTGAGAATTCCATAAAGCTATTTCAATCGGTGTTAAATTACTAATAGATTTTAGTTCGTTGTCATCTGCTTTATTTATACCAATAAAATCTCGTAAATACGGTTTGAGTTGAGCAAATTTTTCTAAATCAATTCCGGCAAAAGATTTTTCTTCAGTGAGAAGCTTTTGTTCTCCTTTTGCGATTAGATATTTTTCTATAATTGTAGGAATGAAGGGATAATTATTCTTTTGCCAAAATGCTGAATCTTTTAAAACTAAGGCTCTTCTTGAATCTTCTTTTACCCAATTTGTCAAAAGTTGAATATCAGTTTTAATCAATTCTTCAACTTCTTTTTCGCTAATGGTTGGAATTATTTCCTGTATTTTGTTTTTAGCATAAGTAAATAGTTCTGCGGGATTCGCTATCGGGTTACTTTTTCTTAACTCATTTTTAAATTTTTCAGGTAACCCGATTAATTCTAAAAAGCGAGTTCTTAATTTTTCCGGATTGGCTCGTATTGGATGTAATACGCGCTCCAAAGTAATACCAACACCCATAAATTCAGGCTGTTGAATAAAATCAACTTGAGACTTGTATTCTTTGGCTACAACTTTAGCGTGTTGATGGGCAAAGTTGAGATCGCCAAAGCCACCTTTTTGAACTAAAGTGTAATTATATGCTTCTTTGAGTGCATTTATATCAACTTGGTCGTATTTTCCGTTAGTTACTGATTTTGCTGCTGGTGCTGATGTTCCTAAAATGCTGCCAAATACAACTAACCAATCTTTCCACTTTTTATCTTTTACCAGGGATTGAAGTTGAGTTATTAAAGGTTCTTCAGTATAATTTTCATTCGGATTAGAGGCACCTAAAATCAGATTGGCGATCACGCAAGGAAATTTATTTAGAAGATGCACAATATTTTACTCTAGGGGTACCGAGAATTACGGTTGCGGTGTTGGATACTGGGATTGATTTGTCGCATCCAGAATTGGCAGATGTGTTGTTACCGGGACAAGATTTTGTCAACATTATCGATGGTGCGGATAAGTTTCTGGGAGATTATTTAGATTTCGATGATATACCCGATGATGAAGTCGGGCATGGTACCCATGTTGCCGGAATTATCGCGGCGAAAGGTGTAGGAATGCCTGTCGGTGTTGTACCTCGCTGTAAGGTTTTACCGAAGCCCTTCGGGCTTAAGTAAGAAGTAAAAAGTAAGAAGTAAAAAGTAAGAAGAATAAGCCCGAAACATGGTATAAAGCCTCGTCTTTTAAAGACGAATAAAAACTAAATTATCATTATTTGAATCCTCGTCC
>JBCCSG010000370.1:0-7180 GCA_039200565.1 Cyanobacteria bacterium P01_D01_bin.50
GCTAAAAACATTTCTTAATAATAGATTTACTGTCTAAAAATGAACCGATTAAAATGGTTTAAAATCATGCCTCCTACTTCTTCTTGATATTTTTGAGAGGATAACCGCGTTGCGGTGGTTTGGATTCGGGATAAAGCTGCTGTCTGCCGTTACGAATAATCTGTAATGATTCGGTAAGCTCTTGTTCAATATTTTCTAAAACATTGTCGGCGTATTCATCAGCTCCTTGGGCAATTTGTTCGGCTTGCTCCATCGCTTGACGACGCATTTCCTCGATTTCTTGCTGACAAGCACGTCGCTTACGCTCGATTTCATCAAGAGTTTCTTGCATTCTTTGTTCGCACTCTTGCTGCACTTGTCGGCGTAATTGCTCGGCTTGTTGTTCAGCTTGTCTAATGATATCGCTTTCGTTGAGCACTTGCGCTCTTTTCGCTTGTGCCACCTCCACCATTTGCTGTCCATAAGCTTCCGCTTCCAAAAGAATTTCTTCCTTTTGTTGAATAATTAATACTGCTTCTTGGAAAGCCTCGGGTAAAGATAAGCGGATAAAATCAAGCTGTTCGAGTAACTTTTCTTCATCTACTAAAGTACGTCGTGTCAAAGGGATGCGAAAACTGGTGAGAAGTATCTCTTCTAAACGGTTTAACTCCTGTTGAATGTCTACGCTTCCCGATTGTTGGGGAGGCTTTTGAGAGGGGGGGCTACTTCCGTTTTGATTGGGTTCGATACCGTTTGGTTGTGGGTGAAGCATTTATATGTATCCAGAGCAACGTGAGGGGGAACAAGATGATCGATAGAACCACCAAACCTTGCAATCTCTTTTACCACACTACTACTTAAAAAACTATACTCATTTGAAGTTGCTAAAAAAACAGTTTCTATTTCGGTGGAAAGAGTTTTATTGGTGTGTGCCATTTGCAGTTCAACTTCAAAGTCGGAAATTGCCCGTAAACCCCTTAGCAACACTTGTGCTTTTTGCATTCGGGCGTATTCGACTGTCAAACCTTCAAAAGCATCTACTTTTACATTATCTAGATGTGTGGTAGATTGTCTTATTTGTTCTAAACGTTGTTGTACGCTGAACAATGGAGTTTTGGTGGGATTACGCAATACAGCAACAATAATGACAGAAAATAGCCGACTGCCACGTTCAATGATATCGAGATGCCCTAAAGTTATAGGGTCAAAACTTCCGGGATAGATAGCAATCATCACAATTAATCATTCCAATATTCAGTAATTATATTGAAGTAGTTTATGGAGTAGATAATGTGTTTAAAATTACAAATAAAATTGTAGATTTCAAATGTAATTTATTTATCTATTATCCCTGAATTTACATCTAAATATACTATTTCCATCCATAACTCATACTCAATTATTAATGTCGCTGTTGCAGTATTTTTATTTTCAAATCTTAACTAATAGTTTTCAATCGTCATGAAAATGCCTCCAAAGTGGAATAGAAGACAAATCCCCGATATCAAAAAAATTGTACCGGATTGGTATGTAATTTTGGGAGAGATAGATGCCAGCAATTATGATGTTACTTACAGCTTTGAAAATTTTTTTGTAATCAAAACTCAAGCTGTTAAAAGTTACAGTAAGCGTTTTATTGTAGTTGGAAATGTTTGGTTAAGCAATCGCTATAGATTGCTGGAATTATTACATTTAAATAAAAAATATACTGATAAAGAAATAATAGCGCATCTTTGGGAAACTAAAGGTGAAGAATGTCTCGATTTATTAGAGGGAATGTTCTCGCTATGTATTTGGGATAACCATGAAAGGCAGCTATATTTAGTGCGAGATGGTGTTGGTTGCCGTACTATTTATTACACTAATTCTGTTAAAAATTGCGTTATTGCGCCTCGGTTGGCGACGCTTTTACCTTTTCATTCCCAAGGATTAGATTTAGTGGCGTTGCGGGATTATCTTTGCTGTGCTTTCGTACCTGGAGAGCAAACCCTTTGGGAAAACCTACGGGAATTGTCTGCGGGGATGGTTTTGCAAATGGAATTATCTACCGAAGGGATAAATTGCCTTAATCAAAGGTTTTTTTGGCAAGCACGAGAGGATATTAAGAATACAGAAGAAAGCTTAACTTGGCATGGTTTGCAGTTGAGACAGCTTTTAGATGAAGTTGTGGAAGAATATTTACCCGTGGATGAATCCGTGGGGGTTTATTTGTCTGGGGGTTTGGATTCTAGCTGTATTACGGCGCTTGCAGCCAAAATTCACAACCATCCGGTACACACTTACTCGATTCATTTTGGCGAAAATTGTCCCAATGAGTTGGAATTTTCCAGTTTAGTGGCGCAGCATTGTAAAACTCAGCATCATATCCTAGAAATTACTCCCGATGATATGTGGGAAAAGTTACCTTTAGTTATGTCTTGCTTGGACGATCCTATTGGCGATCCTTTGACTGTACCTAACTATTTATTAGGAAAGATAGCACGAGGAAATAACAGTGTAATCTTGAATGGAGAAGGTGGAGATCCCTGTTTTGGCGGACCGAAAAATCAGCCAATGTTGTTAAATCGGCTTTACGATACAGTTATTAATACGGAAAAAAATTTAGTAACAAATTATGTGAATTCTTTTAAAAAATGTTCCTCTCATTTACCACAAATTCTCAAACCAGAGGTTTTGACAACGGTAAAAGACAAACCCTTTGTATTTGCCGATTATTTATATGGGGAAGAAAGCTATTTAAATCGGTTAATGACAATCAATATTAAATTTAAAGGAGCAGATCATATTTTAACAAAAGTTAACAATATGACAGTAGTGAATGATTTGCAAGGGCGATCGCCATTATTTGATAAAAGAGTAGTAGAGATGGCGATGCAGATACCACCGCAATATAAATTAGCAGGAGCGCAAGAAAAAGCGGTGTTAAAGCAAGCAGTTTTAGATATATTGCCAAGAGCTATAATAGAGCGTCCTAAAAGTGGGATGATGGTACCGGTACAGTATTGGTTTAAAAAGGTTTGGCAGCGTCGCGCAAAAAGTTTGTTGTTGAATAAGAATGCAGAAATTGCACCTTATTTAAATCAAGATTTAATTCGGCAGTGGTTAAATTATCGCGGTGATGCTTGGCAGCGTTATGGCGTGAAATTGTGGTTATTGGTAAGTTTAGAAATTTGGTTGCAAGTGCAGAAGAGATAGAAGATGGGAGAGGGGGGAGAGGGGGGAGAGGGGGTAGAGGGGGGAGACAAGGAGATAGGGAACAATTAATATTATTTTAACTCCTAACTCATAACTCCTAACTCATAACTGATAACTCATAACTGATAACTCCTAACTCCTAACTCCTAACTGCTCACTGTTAACTGATTACCCGAAGCTATCAACAGCAAAAATTGTAATACTGCTATCGTTATCGTTATCATAATCGTCATAGCCACCAATAAAAGTACTGTCATCGCTATCGGATTGAAGATTATCAGATTGACGACTTTTAGCAATACCTTGAGTGACTACTCTTAAAAGTCTTTTAGGAGTGAAAGATTCTAATTCGACAAATTTACCTGACTCTAACCATTCAATTTCTGCTTCAGTTAAATCTCGTCTTACATCCTGTGGTAAATTTTTTGCATCTGAAGCGTATTCTTGGGAAATTTCGATAAAGGCTTGGGAATTTTTGATTAACTGACGCGGTAATAATCCTAAATCGTAAATCATGATATCGGAATTTAAAAACCAATTGGGGCTAGTGCGGAGGTGATTTACTAAAGTCACACCCCGTGGAGAAGCGTTATGTAAAGCGTAGACTTGTAAATTGGGATTGCGGCGAAGCATTTCCATTACCGTATCAAAAATATTTTCGGGATATCCGGTAATACTCAAGATGGCGCAGTTATTTTCAAAGTGGAAATTATTGGCTATTAATAATTGGGCAATTTCTGCACTATCGCAAACAACAACTCGATCGAAACTGTATGCGGTGATATCGGGATTGATATTAGCTGGGGTATTTTCCTGGCGTGGAGAAGGCAACATATTTGTAATTTTACCGTTAATTTGTTGCCAGCGATTTACCCATTCTTGAAAAAAAGTTTGATAGATAATTAATGTATCTGGCGGCTCTAGCAAACCCTCTATTTCTGACAAGCTATCTATTTGTGCGGTTCCAAAATAAATTAACAGCAAACCTAAAGCAGCGCTGAATACAAATAAAGAGAATAAATTAATTGAAAGTGAATATAAAATACCTACTATTAAAATTGAAATGCCGCTAATTTGAATAAACCTGGCATGACCTTTACGTACTTTAACTTTATTTTTTTCAGAGCTACTTTGCAAATAAGAATTAATAATAAATAAGATTATGAGGAATCCGATAAAATAGTAAGTCCCTAAAGGATAAGAATCATTAAATATCAAAGTTAAAACAATACAAATAATAACCCATGCTATCCATTGATTTTTTTGAATATTTTTCTTAGTTATACGCCTATGTAAAGCATAAATAAACTGATTGGGAGTAAAATATAAGGTATCGTTAGCAGAAAGATCCGCAATTATATTTTTAAAAAATATGTCAGTAATTTTATATTTAGCATCACGACTTTGAGGTTCAAAAGCAAAAGTATGATTACAATTTTTACACCTTCCTTGATTCGCAGTTCTTTCTTTTAAATTATTATCAACTCCGCAATTCACGCATTTCATTACTTTCTCCTCCTTAATTTCCTTAATAATTAACTAAGTCAACACAAATAAACCATAATTTGTTACAGATAAAAGCATGCTCCCGCCTTCTACTCACTATTGACTATTGACTATTGACTATTGACTATTCCCTTGTCTTAATTACTATTGTCAACACCAACCTAATTAATTAAAAATTTGATTGTGTAATAAAATATCGTAATCCTCTCGTTGACGGATTAATTTATGACGATCGCTTTCTAATAAAACTTCCGCAGGGCGGGGACGATGTAAGAAATGAGAAGACATAGCATAACCGTAAGCACCAACATCTAAAATAGCGATAATATCTCCTATTTCTAACTTTGGAAGTTGACAATTTTTCCCTAAATAATCGCGGGAATAAGTAGTATTTCCACAAACATCTGTAAGATAGAATTTTCCCGATTTCCAACTCACAATTTCCCGATAGCCTCCATGTACCGATGGCACTGATAAATTAGCAACTGTAGTATTCGTACCGATAATTTGTTTATCTTGCTGCCATTTCACGGAAACAACTTTAGCAAGAAGAGTTGCACAACCGGCAATTGCAGCTCTTCCGGGCTCGATAATTAAATCAATGTTGCGATCGAGTTTTAATAAAATATCAGTGATTTCTTTTCCAAAACTTTCCCAATCAAAAGCAACTCCATCATGATGATAGGGATATCCAAAACCGCCACCAAAATCTAAATATTGCCAATCCGGTAATAATTTAGCGGTTTCTATAACTTGATTTATTACTTGGGTAAAAGCCTTAGTCGCATTAGTTCCCGTACCTCGATAAAAGTGCAAACCACTAACTTTTAAATTCACCTTTTTCGCAACTTCTACAGCTTCTGCAAACTCATTTGGGCGTACGCCAATACGACTATCGCCAGTAATTTCGGGTAAATTTAAACGCAATCCTAATTTTATTTCTGGAGAAGTATTAAAAGAAAAGCTTTGATAAACACCGCAAAATACCTGTAACTGAGCAATGCTATCTAAATTAAAAGTCGTAATTCCCCAATTTAATAACCGTGCCATTTCCTCAGCACTCAGATTACTACCGCTGTAAACAATATTTTCTGAAGAAAACCCCGCTTTTAAAGCCAAATAAACATCACCGGGAGTATTAGCATGAATTCCCCAACCACAATCCTTGAAAATTTGCAGTAAGGAAATATTCCCATTAGTAACGCTAGCAAAGTGGAATTTTGTCTGGGGATAGGGAATTGATTTCGTAATACGAGCGATTGTCTGACGTAAGATATCGCCTTGATAAACGTATAGGGGAGAATCGTAAATTGAGAGAATTTTTTTTGCTATGTCTAGAGAAAAAGGAACCCTTATTAAAGATAATTGAGTAGTCATAGATAATCATCTCAAAGTGGTTTTGGGGTGATTTTTTTAGTATTTTCTTAACCTAAGTCATTTAATCAACCTCAAAGACATTAAAAATATACAGTAAATATAAAATAATGCAAATGCTGATAAAGAATCTGTATAGAGAATTCTGGCTTTGAAGCTGAGATAAATAATGAAACTAAAATTGGGGATTTCGTCAGAATATCTCAAAAAAAATTTGAAGCGTTATTAAAATCCGAGGAATGAATTTAAAGATTAGGTATTTTCGTTGAAAATGTATCTTTTACATGTCAAAATACAAAAAATTGGTCGTAATCTAAGTGTAATTAAGGGTTACCAAGTAAAAAATCTTTTACTTGCAAATACTTAGGGCAGAGGCATTGTGCATCTGTTCAATAGTATGATGCGCGAATATACCTAAATTAAACACTTAGATTAAAAATTTTTTGTCTTCGATTGAGGCGCGAGCAATAGCCTGCAAAGGTTGTAACCTGCATCTACTAGGGTTTGTTTTCAAATTCGCCGTACTGTACTAGGAAAAATTAAGGTTTTTAGCGCACGCAGGTGGGCTTGGTTTTTATAGCCCCAGGCTTTAGCCTGAGAGTTTTAGGGGTTTGAACTAGCATTTATTTGACCGATTTTTCCGTAATTAAACTTAATTCTTCAAAACCCATTACATATTGAGGCAAGTATTCCCTATGGCATTTTTTACATATAAACTGGGCAACACAAAAAACTCAGCCGACTCCCTATTTGATCGGCTATATGTTTTTAGCGACAGCCTCTCCGATCCAGGCAATGTCTTTAATACCACCACAGCCGTCAACGAATTTCCATTTCTTGCTGGTTTAATCCCAGTTGAACCACCAGTGCCACCCTACGATAGCCAAGGAAAAATTACCAATGGCAATCCTGTAGATCCAAATCGTTCAATTTGGGTAGACTTCCTCGCCGACGAACTCAATCTAGATACTCCTATCGTTGCATCTACGTCATTGACGGTGATTCCTCCCGGCTCACCTTTATTGCCCCCTCCGAATCCAACCACACTTCCTTCTGTAGTTATCAACCTCAGTAACCCCGAAGAGCCTGTGGTTGAAGCAAACTTTGCCTACGGCGGCCAGACAGC
>JBCCSG010000371.1:0-7178 GCA_039200565.1 Cyanobacteria bacterium P01_D01_bin.50
GGAATTGAAAGAAAACGAAAGTTGTTAAATCAAGAGTCTGGGGATTTTAGTTATTAGTTGTTACTCAGAGACGAGTTACTGATTACTCCTACTCAGAGACGAGTTACTTCTTACTCATTACTCATTACTTCTTACTCATTACTCATTACTTCTTACTCCTTACTCATTACTTCTTACTCATTACTCATTACTTCTTACTCATTACTCATTTCGACAGTCTGCATTTAATCTTAAACTAACCTTATCCCCTCTTCCCTTACAACCCTACCAATAATTCTAGCTTCCGAATAACCCAACTCCTTCAAGCTCTTCAGACAATCATCAGCTTTTTCACGAGAAACTGTAGCTAATAAACCTCCCGAAGTTTGTGGATCGAATAATAAAGGATAATTAAGCTGCGATGTAAATTCTTGTGAATTAATAATATAACTCGAAGCCTTTAAATTTTCCGGATAAAGTGAACTTAAAATTCCCTTTGCCACAGTTTCCCTCGCACCATCCAAAATTGGAATATGATTAAGCCGTAACTCAACTCCAACCGATAAAGCCTTCACCATTTCCAATAAATGCCCCAATAAACCAAAACCTGTAATATCAGTACAAGCAGTTGCACCATATTCCAAAAAACATTCAGCAGCAGCTTGATTTGATAACAACATTGATTTTATAGCTTGATCGATCCAATAACATTTAACTTGACGGCGCATTTCCGCTGCAAATAAAGTTCCCGTACCCAAAGATTTCGTTAAAATCAACACCTCATCAACACTCATTCCACCCTTACGTAAAAGATGTTCCTCCTCAGCTAAACCATTACAAGATAAACCAAATGCTAATTGACTCCCCTCAATAGTATGCCCGCCAATTAAAGATACTCGTGCTTGATTTAACGCTTTTACAGCACCAGATAATAATTGAAAAAGAGTTTCCTCAACTGCGGAAGTTTTACCGTAGGGAATAGTAGCCAAAGCCAAAGCACTGGTAGGAATCGCACCCATAGCGAAAATATCGCTTAAACAATGATTGACAGCGATTTGTGCAAAAATATACGGATCGTTAATTAAACTGGTAAAATAATCAATACTTTGTACCATCACCTTTCCCGTAGGTACCTTCACCACAGCAGCATCATCGGCGTACCTTAAGCCAATAACGATATCTTCTCTTTTCTCAAAAGATTGTTCCTTTTCAATCCGTCCTAAAACCCTTTCTAAAACATTACCACCAACCTTAGAACCACATCCAGTACAACGTATCAAATTAGAAGTTGTAGAATTTTGGATTCTCTCTTGATTATGATCTACCCGACTCTCCATACCCATTTCTGGTAAATCGCGAAACCTTTGCATAAATTTACGGTCAATGCGATCCTTCCAATGCCACAATAATTTGTTGGGTGGTAATGTCAACCATCCGCGAGTTGCGATCGCCATGGAATCTCCAGTACCGATTAAACTTAAATAATCCTTCTGTGGCTTATAAGATTTAAGAATTTTTCCGGAGCTACTGCGGCATAGATTGTCAAATAAAGGTTTACCCTGACGTACAGCAAATACCCCCGCTTTCGCACGAGGATGATTTTCCATTGTCGCAATATCTCCAGCAGCAAATACCTGTGGATGAGATAAGGATTGTAAATTATCGTTGACTAAAATAAACCCTCGTTCATCCGTTCTAATTCCCGTTGCTTTTAACCATTGAGGTGCGGATGCTTGCGTTACCCAAAATATATAATCGCATTCTATCTTTAATCCGGATTCGCTTATAACATTAAATCTTTCTATATCTTCATGTGGTGCAACTTTGCATACTGTCTCACCCAAATGCAACTTTATATCGCGTTGAATTATAATCCCCTGCAACAAATTCCCTACCAAAGGATTTGACAAAGGCATTAGCTGATTATCGCGCCCAAATAAATGAACTTCCAAATTAGAATTATATTGCTGCAAATTCCCCTGCATTGACAATGCTAACTCGACACCCCCAGCCCCACCACCAACAATTCCGATATTTAGAGCTTTTCGAGGATTCTGCTTAACTGTTTCAATCAACCCATACCAACTTTGCAACAATTTCCCTACAGGTTTCGCAGGAATTGCATATTCTGTAGCCCCTGGTACAGAAATTGTTGTAGGAGTAGAGCCTATATCAATCGATAATAAATCAAAACTGACAAAGGAGCGGTTTGCACAAATAACTTGATTCTTCTCTAAATCAATATTAGTTACAGAATCTATATATAATTGTGCTCGGGCAAAATTAGCTAATTTCCGCAAATCAATATGACAGTCATCGCGAGTATAAAATCCAGCAATATGACCTGGTAACATTCCGGAATAAGGAGTATCGCTAGAATCCGTAATTAAAGTTACTCTTACTCCCGGTAAAGGATTCATCCCAAGCATCTTCAGTGCGATGACATGAGAATGTCCGCCACCAATTAACACTAAGTCTTTGACAAAATATTGTATTTTTTGTTGCATCTAACTACCTTTGATTTGAGATTTTGTATAGAAATAAAGAAGTTAACAGTGTCGAAGAACCGAATTTTTTGATTTATTTAATCTTCCCATCTCCTTTCATCTTCCATTTTTCTGACAAAAGCTAAAGCAAATTGAAAGATTATGTATTGAATGTTTAATTGTTGTTTAGGAAATAGGATACATAAAATAACTTAAATTATTATAGTAAAGATAAAACTCAACACTTAGTAATTATGTATTTTGTAAAACATGAGCAAAATATAATCTTACTTATAAAACTTTTTTTGATACTTAATTAGCAATTAATTATGAGAAAATTTAATGATAAATCAATACAAAAATACTTACAAAACGCTATTCTACAAATAGATAAACCCCATATAGAAGACAGATTAATAGGTATAAAATTTTTACTAAAAATATTAAAAAAACATCATGTAGAATCGGATAATATAATTCATATTGTGATTGACTTTATCAAAAGAAATAGATCTTTAAAAATTTTAAATGATTCCGAAACTAATCCCATAACCGAAATTAGTGCCGACATTCAAGCAGCTCTAGAAATCATCTTTCATCCGGATATTGACAAATACTTGCGTAAAGAGAAGATTGACTTAAGTTATATCGACATCAGAGGAGCAAAACTGGATAGAGCTAACCTGCAAAAAATAAATTTACAACAATCGATCCTTTACCAAGCCAGCTTAATTGGTGCAAACCTTGAAAAAGCCAATTTAAATGGTACTGTACTAAGTGCAGCAAATTTAAGTGGTGCAAATCTTGCTCGTTCTAACTTATCTGGTGCTATATTAAGTGGAGCAAATCTTTTTAGTGCAAATCTTAACTATGCCGATTTGCGTGGTGCTAACTTGTTTTTAGCAAATTTGCAGGGAGCAAACCTTAACGGTGCTAAATTGGAAAGAGCAAATCCCACAGAAGCTAATTTTTGTAATAATAAAGCTACTCGTGAGGTTCAAAATTAAAATCAAAATATTCATCAGGTTATAAAAAGGCGATTTTTCTGCACCAATTGCCTCTAGGTTATCTACGTAATTTTACCGTGCCAGAGAATATCACTTGGGCATTATATTAGAAACAATCTGCTAACTATCTAACAACGTTACAGATTTCAACCAACTGCAACTTTCGACAGATATTGCATTTTTAAAGCAAATGGTATACTCTTTAATCCCAATCATTTCGGTAAGAATTCTGTGTTGTGAGGAATACTGATTCTATGTCTGCTAAAAAGACAGACGCCCTGATGAATTGGTTAATAGGAATAACAATATTTTTTTCTGTTTCACCAATTCTTATTTACACAGCGATTTCAAAAATAGAAGGATTGTCAAATGAAGAAAGAATTGAATATGAAAGTCAAGGATTAATGACTTCTACCGGGTTTTTTCTGGGATTGGCAATAATTATTAATGCTTATTATGGAGCAAAGCGTACCGCCGTATTGGAAAAAACCTTATTAGCGGCTCAAAAAGAGAACCAAATACATCAAGAAAATATAGAAATCGATCGGCAAAAGCTTCTATCTGAGCGCTTTATGAGCGCAATTAGTCAACTTGGACACGATAACGTTACTACTCGCACTGGGGCCATTTATGCTTTAGAAAGAGTTGCTGAAGAATCTCCCCAAGAATATTGGACAATTATGGAAATTCTTACGGCTTTTGTCAGAGAAAATGGCGTAAATACAGGACAAAATAAGGCAAGCACCGTAACGGAACATAAAATTCCCACAGATATTCAAGCAGCGCTTACTGTTATTGGTAGACGAAATGCAAGTCTGGATCGAGAAAATCAAAAACTTGATTTAAGGAATGCCCAAATTCGGGGAGTAGATTTGAGTAATGCCAACTTACAACGAGTGGATTTACGCAACTCGGATTTATGTGGAGCTTGTTTACACGGTACTGACCTTTATCGTGCTAACCTTGATGGTGCCTTACTCTGCCAATCCAACCTTTATGAAGTCAATTTGCAAGAAGCGAGCTTGAAGGGTGCTAATTTAGCAGGATCGATTATAAATAAAGGCTTGTTGTATGGTGCTAATCTCCGAGATGCTAATCTTTGTGGAGCTTCTCTACGTGCAGCAAATTTAATGGGAGCTAACCTTTATAAAGCTAATTTGCACGGAGCTAATCTTAAAGCTGCTAACTTAGCCGGAGCTAAACTATTTCTTGCTAACCTCCAAGCAGCAAAACTTGATAAAGCCAAAATGTATGAAGCCGGTTTAATTGGAGCTAATTTGCAGCAAGCTAACTTAAATGGAGCTAACTTGCGACAAGCTAATCTTAATGCCGCCAAACTCCAACAAGCAGAAGTTTTTTTTGCTAACTTAACCGAAGCTTCTTTAAGAGAAGCCGATTTTTCAGGAGCCAACCTGATGGGAACAGATTTTCAAAAGGCAATTCTCTATGAAACCAACTTTAGTGGTGCCAACTTGACAGCTGCAAATCTTTCTTCTACCGATTGCTATGACGTAAACCTTGAAGGAACAATCCTTAAAGGTGCCAAAAATTTGCAACCGCAGTTACAAAAAATGGCTATGGGTGAATATTAATTCTCAGCTTTTTTTACCCAAATTATTCATCTACCACTTTCTCGAAATAATTTAATTTAACGTAACGCTTTTCACTACCAGGGTGCTTGCCACCATTTGTGCTTACCAGTTTACATCTTCAATCTCTTCATCAAACTAATTACTAATTTGCTCTATCAATACGGTTGTTTTCCCTCAGATATATAAAAATTATAAACCCAGTTTTTTTCTAAATAAGGTTTATTAAGATAAGTCACGAGCATTAATAAATTAACTCAAAATGTTATACCATGCTCTTCATCCCAGCATGCATTATTTTCCCACACTCTATTCGTATGCTTGCATTCAGCTTCGCTCTTGATCCAAGGGAGTGATGTCGGAGATATTGAAATCGGTTGTAAAAGTAAAGATGCTAAAAATTGTACAGTACAAAAACCAGAAACTATAAATGAAGTCAAAATTACAGTACTAAATACTATTCTGCTGGGAGTCCAAAAAGACAGATCTCTTCTAAAAGTTTTTAATTTAGAGCGCATAGTTATTCCTAATTTCTGTATTTTATATTTGGTAAATAGCGCGGTAGAAGCCCCTGACGGTAAATTATATTTGCGCCAAGATAATGTCTAATGATGTGTGAAGTAATTTTTTCTAAAAAATCTTTGTAAATGCTGTCTTGAAATTATTGGGCTGATTACTTGCCAATGTTGGCATACTTTTTTCCGGAATTAAAAGGTGTTATCCGTGATTTTAATTAAATAAAAACACTTATTATTCTTTTTTTAAAGATTAATCGTGACTCTCTCCACAATTAACTGATAAATATGTTATACAAGAGTATTTACGTATTTACAGCCGAATAAATACTCTTTTTAAGATAAAATTATGTTTACAAAAAGAGAGATAAGCTGCGACTATTATGTAAAAGCTAAAACTCTTATCCCTTTTGCCTTGCTGCTGTGCATTAAAAATGCACCACAGCCCATCGTACCCAGTGCCCAACTTCTAACTAAAGAATTTCTCGATACAACGCACAAAAATCTCTACACCCATCGCTAAGGCTGTTTCATCAAAGTTAAAACGGGGATGATGATGGGGATATGCTAAGTCTTTTTGGGGATTTGCAGAACCCAAAAAGAAGTAACAACCGGGTACTTCTTGTAAAAAATATGACATATCTTCGCCACCCATTGTTTGACATTCCGGCACAATACTTAAAGGTGTTTCTACTACTTCTTCTGCTACACTTCGCACAAATTCTGCCATTTGAGCATCGTTGATCGTTGGTGGGTAAAGATACTGATAATTTAAGTTATATTTAGCACCATTCATTTTGCATATACCTGCAATTGTTGTTTCGACACGTTGCTGAATAAAACTTTTAAAATCAGGATTAAAGTACCTTACAGTACCGCTCATTCTCGCAGTGTCGGCGATTACATTACCTTTTGTCCCGGCATGAAGCTCTCCTACCGTTACCACAGCCGAATCAATCGGATTAACGTTACGAGAAACAATAGTTTGTAAAGCATTAACAACCTGAGCCGCAACTACAACTGAATCAACAGTTTGGTGAGGCATTGCACCATGACCGCCTTTACCCAAAATGGTACAATCAAACAATTCTACTGCAGCCATCAAGGCACCACCACGAACACCTACCGTTCCCAAAGGCAAATTATTCCACAAGTGTAGACCAATAATTGCATCCACATCAGGATTCTTCAATACCCCAGCTTCAATCATTGGTTTAGCACCCCCAGGTTCTTCTTCCGCCGGTTGAAATATAATTTTTACAGTACCGGTGAAAGTATTTTGTATCGATCGCAAATAATAAGCCGTACCCAGAGCGATCGCAATATGTCCATCATGCCCGCAAGCGTGCATTAATCCATCATGTTGGGAACGATAAGACACTTCATTTAGTTCCTGAATTGGTAAAGCATCCATATCGGCACGAATTGCCAATACCCGATTATTTTGGCCGGATTCAGCTTGCTTGGTACCATTTATAGTGGCAACAATACCTGTTTGTGCAATTCCAGTTTGATGTTCAATTCCCCATTCTTCTAACTTTTGGGCAATAAATTTGCTAGTAAGAACTTCCTGAAATCCTAACTCAGGTTTTTGATGAATTA
>JBCCSG010000372.1:0-7140 GCA_039200565.1 Cyanobacteria bacterium P01_D01_bin.50
CCAGTATTAATTGGGACTGATGTGTTATCAGATGAATTAAATCGCTGGACAAATTGTCTTCCTTGAGGGTTAGTTAAGATTACTTCTACAGCGGAAGATTCATTAACAGGTTGAATACCAGTTTTGTTTAAAGGAATTTGCGCCCCAATATAAGCTAACGGACCAAAATTTTCATTGGAAAGCCTTAAGTCAGAAAAGAATGTATCTCCTTCACGAATAATCTTGACATCGCGATCGATAAATTGCACTACTCGTTTATGATTCCCAGTTCTGACTTGAAATATTCTAGATTTTTTAGGAGTGATTTTACTAGGAAATGTATAAGTTCCCGATACCTGTTCCAAATTACTGGATGAATTAGCATAATTCAAAGTTAGATTAAGTCTTTGATTCATTTGCTTTCTTTGAGCAGGTGTAGAAACTGTTTTTAAAGCATCAAATTTTTCTTGGTTATTAAATTTATTGCGAGCAGCTTGTAAAGAATCATCTATTATATCTACTTTTATATTTTCAAAAATCGTTCCCAATAACATTCCAAATGTGGAATTAATAGCTTGTATCCCATCAATTTTACTATCACTAAAGCTAGTTGTGAGGGAGAATCCGTAATTAGAAAACAGATTCGTATAAGTAGCACTAACTTTAGTTGGGTCATATTGAATAATGCTACGATTGTGATTATAGCTAAGAAAAAATCTATACCAATCATAACTATCTTCACTTTCAGATAAGACTTTAAATTCTGGCTGTCTTCTACCAAGTGATGTCCAAAATAAAGAATTTAGATAATGAACATCTCTCTCTGATTGGCTTAAAGAAGGATTGATCAATATATTTAATAGATCGAGATTATCAAACTTTCCTTCTTGAGCAACTTTAATTCCCGCACTAGAAGAAATTGATGGAGTAAAACCAAAACCTTCTCCTGTTAATATATCTCCCCAAAAAATACCCGCTGATTCCAAGGAATTTTTAGGAATAGTTTCTCCTTCTCTTAATGCAACTTCACCTGTTTCTAATAAGGGTTGTAAATTTGTAGTTGGATAAGCTTGCAAAATTTTGGGAGAATTTACCGCATCTAAGTTACTGAATAATTCTCCACCACCATTAGGACTATTACTTGAAGCGCTACCAATATTAGAAGAACTGTTTCTCAGAACTGTGACATTGGGATTATTTTCATCAACACCGCTATTAATAATTACTCTACCAGCTGGTATTCCCTCTGGATTAATGATTTTTCCAGCAGTAGAAGCTATAGAAAAATTTTGTTCTTCTGTTGCTACTTCTCCATCTAAACTTTCAAAACCAACAGGAATATTAAATACAGATTGTAATCCCCAAAATGCTTGGCTGGAAGTTACTTCTTGGATACTTTGCTGTCGGATACCCCTTCCTTGAGATAAGATACCCGCTTGGGAACCTTTGGTTTCAATGACTATTTTATTATCATTAAGTATCCAATAAAATTGGTCTTTTTTCGGGTAGTTAGCATAAGTGAATTTATTAATAATTGGATTATCTTCAGCAAAACGAATATCTACATCAATATAGTTTGCTTTTTTATTTGGTCTAAATAACTGTGGAGCAAAAGTAAAATTATCTGTTGGATTGACAATCCAAGGATATTTAATCGTACTTATACTCAGAGAATTGAGAATTACTTGTTGTTGATTTTGTAGTTCTTGCTGATTTTCTGGTTTTTTATCTGGAGGTTGAGTTGGCTCTAGCTTAATATCTTCTTCTGGATTATCTAGATTAGGAGGTTTGATGTCATCCCTTTCAATAGGAATAACATCTGCTATGATAAATTCAGGTGGAGTTGGTAATTGCGCTAACTTATAAATTAGATGTTTTGTGTTTTCTGTTTTTACTAATTCACTTTTATTATTATTTAATTCATTCGATTCATTATTGGTTTGAGAAGCTATTCTGTCTGAATAAGTCGCTACATTTATTGATGAATCGTCAAAGGTCAGTGCATCTTTTGTATTTAGTAAATTTAACTTAATATTTTTGATTTTTTCTGTTAGTTTAGCGTTAACTAAAGTATTACGCAACGATTTTTTTTTCAAGCCTAATATCTCTGGATTATCAACATTTGGCAGGGTACCCGTCAAATCAGTTTTGGAATCTGATTCTAAATTGCTCAATTCTGAAACACTAGTGGATGTTTGCGCTAATGTAATTACCGCAGAATTCGATGTAAAAAATCCTATAAATAGTAAAGATAGAGTATTTACACGATAATGGAACACATTCATAAGAAACTCATTTGTCTTTAGACCTGATAGGCAAGCGACATCAGTGCTTTTAAGCACTAAAAAGTATAGTATAATTACGTATAAATAATAATAAATATCTACGTTTTGAAATTTCCTAGCACGGAGAGATGCCGGCTCCCACGAAACAACGGTTAGGCTTTCTTACGGCAGTATGACAAGATTGAGCAAGTAATACAGGTTATGGTAGAGCGTACCGCCTTTTGGTTTAGTGATTGACCCTGAAAGCTTTAAACCAAAAGTAGAAATGGTAGTTGTTTTGATTGTCTAGGGAAATATTAGACTGCTCCAACTAAGTTTAGCGGAGGAGTTTCTCAGACATTTTAAGGCTGAGAGTATCAAGGGCTCCCATGAGAATTTTTTTAGGAGAAAAAAATTCTCATGGGTACCCGTCAAAGAGTTGTCTGGATTCTAGCACCCTAAGTACTTGTAAATAATATTTATGTATACTTAGTGCAAAAAGAATCTAACAGATGTAGCTTTTATCTCACCTCAGTAATAACTCTGAATTTATACGCTTTTGGAGAAAAGCAAGGAAAGAGTTTGAATAATATTTGGATTGAATTGTTTATTCAAATGAAGTTGGTTAAAAAAAAGTTGCTCAAGAACCAATTATCAAGGTGAATTTAGAATTTAGAATTTAGAATTTAGAATTATTACCCCATCGATGAATCGAGGGGCTTGAAACAAGGAAAAAATTTTTTTATTCCACGGATAAATCCGTCCGATTTTTTTGGTCAAAATTACAAGTTTCAATGCTGATAATTAGACATGATTTTAAAGCCAATTCTCGACTAATATAAAAGGTGCCCAATGATAAGGACGATTGTAATCGGTATCTGGATAAGTATTAAAAAAGCTAGTTGAGCATTTCTTAGAGCTTCCGCTTTGGCAATATCAGGATTATTTAACTGTTTGTAAAGTATTCCAGTCTTTGATTTGAATCCGTTTGTCCCAATCAAAAATATAAGTTTGCTTGGGATTAGAACTAAATTTACCGTGGGTAGCGATGTGAACGATATTGAAAGTATTTTCGTACAACTTACCAAGAGTTACCAAAGCATAAAATTCAGCCCTTTTATCGTTTAAATTTTGAGCTTGTTCAGGCCCATCATTGGAGACTCTAAAAAGTATATCCAAGCCCAAGAATCTGGGCAACAACCATAGTTATCGCCCGCCCCTAACTCCACCCCGCCTATATTTTATATGGACGAAGAATGCGCGACAGAATATTTGGTCAAGCAATCAACAACCGCGCTCTATCGGCTTGTTCCTGTACGGTTTCCTTCAACCATTCACTAATAGATTTACCTAGTTTAATGGCAATTGTAGGATCTTTTGTTAATGTTTCGTGGATTTTTTGTTGCAATTCTGGCTTTTTCTGACGTGCTAAATCGTTGATTCTCCCATCGGAAACAAATTTACGTATCCAACCGGGAATATCTGTTTCTTTAACTAATGATTCACCAGCGAAGTAAGCAACAATTCCGATAATTGGAGCGATGATTCCGGCAAAAATTAATACGTGAAATAAACCGGCGAGAACAACGCCAACTATAATAGCTACAAGGTGTCCCACAAAGACAGAAAGTCCACTCAAATCGTTAAAAGAAATGGATGTGGGAACTTTCCCAGTATGATCGCCTAAGTCAATTGTTTTACTACCAAAGGTACCCAAAGGTAAACCATATTTATTACATATAAAATCAGTTTTTTCTCTTACTTCTTCTTGCACATTTGCGAGCCATGCGAATAAGCATTTGGTTACTTTAGCATTACCACCGCTTCCTGTCAGCCAAGTTTTAGCTTTGTTTTCGATTTCCAATTCTAAAGCTTTGAGAGTTTTAATTTCTCGATTTCGCCAAGATTTGACACAAGGTTTAATTACTTCTTCTACTAAACCGTCAGCTAATTCTGCTGCTAATTTATCGAGGAATGTGGGGACATGATTCCCGACAATACCTGTCAATTCGTTATCTAAAAATTTACTAATTTCATCCATGAAACCGGATGTACGAATATAAACTCTTCCCCAACGGGATAATCCCCTGGCAATACATAATTCGGGTTCACCATCGCGTTTACAAGGTAGATTAGGAAAGGTTTCTTGACACATTTCCATCACAAAACCCATTTTAGAAGCGCTACCCGTGAGTAAAATTGCGCTGGGTACGATAGATTGTTCATCTAATTTTCGTTTGACTGTATGCAACTGATTTTCAAAATCACCGCACCAACTTTTATTATCTAATTCTTGTAGGGGTTTATTAAGAATGGCGTTCATAATTTTACCATTTACCAAAGGTGAAAATTTGAACTTTCTTTGAATATTTTCGCTACCCACATTCACTAAATCATCTTCGTAGGTATCTTGATAATTAAAATATTCTTCCTTAGCTTTACGGCAGCGAAGTTCGCAACGATTTTTATATATAGGACTTTGTTTCAGGATTGTTTCTAATTTTTCTATTTCTTCTAATGTCCAGATTTCTTCATCTTTGAGGTGTTTTCCTAATTTGATAATATCTTCGCGTTTCTCTCGATATTGACGGTGAATTTCTAAAGTCTTTTTGAGGATTTCCTTGTCAATTAACGATGCACCTAAATCATGACCAAAATCTATCGGGGTATCGGACATACCCTTCACTAATGTATAATCTGTAGTAGAGGAACCAATATCAATTACTAATACGGATTTTTCGAGTTCTTGAATTGTAAAAATACCACTTTCCTTCGCGTGCATCAAAGCAGCCCGAGACTCTTTGACAACTGTTGTATTGGGTACAGTTTCAGAAAGTATTTTTTCGTAAGTTTGAATTTCCTCTATCCACCATCCCGAAGGACAACCTACGAAAAAATAATTAGCATCTTGACTTTGAATTTGATTTGTATCAATTAAATGTTGATAAATCGTGTTCACGAATTCTTTAATGGTTTTTTGATAAGATAAATCGTCAAACTTTCTAGTTTTAAAACCAATTTCTAAAACAGTAGCATCAGACAACTGACAAGCCATTTCACCGATGATGATTCCCCGTTGTGGATGATGCGCGATCGCAGTTATTTGACTTTTACGATTATTGATTAACAGACTTTGGGGATTTGTTTCCTGATTATCCGCACGCACCCAAGTTAAAGCTGTTTCTCCATGTCCTAAATCGAACCCAACTATTCTAGTATTATGGTAATCTTGCATTTGTTAATATTATCTCCTAAACCATTTTTCAATTAATTAGATGATGCAGCAGGTTCAATAACACTTCCCGGTAACAGCACTCGTTCATCTTTGACAAAAGCATGCTTTAGCGTCACGTAATCAGTAATATTCGGGTCAATACTAGGTTCAAAATAAAACATATCCCAAGATTTATCTGCTGGCAAAGATGGTTGATACACCTTCGCCTCAATTCCGTAACTTCTTAAAATTGTAATTGCTTGTTCAATGCGTCTCCGTACTGCAATCGGCAGTTGAGTTTGCTCGTCGAGGGCATCTGCCAATAATTCTTGTAGATATTCTAATAAATCTAAATTGTTTTCTAAACCAGATTTCGGTGATTTTTCTGACTTTAAACCGTAAGCAGAAATTGTTTGGTCTATCAGTTGAAAATTATGGTACAAATATGCAAGTATTTTATCAAAATTTATAGATATTTTGGTTTGGATTTGAATAGATTCCTGATGATAAGTAATTTCTGTATCAGGAAACTGTTCCTGTTTAATAAACTGACCAAATACACCTCCCGTTATTAAACCTATAATCGCTGCCACTAAACCCCACTTTATTCCTCCTTCCAAAGTCCCCACTAAACCAGCTGCCAGTAAACTACTGACAATGACACGACTTTTTTGTAATGGTTTTAAAAGTATCTTTTTATAATAATTAGGTGATGTCCAAGATTGAATATTTCTGCTCGTTTGAATAGCATTCGTCAAAGGTGATAAAACTTCGGAAACATCAAAAGATTTTTCCGAAATATTTGCACCGCTTTCTTGTAATTCAACTGAATTCAATATAGTCAGATTTTCCCTCATCCCCTGCAACATATTTCTCGCAAGACGAGCTTGTGGTGGAGTCAATTCTTTGATATATTCACCGTTAAGATCTATAAGTTGGTTGATTTCATTTTCGACTATCTTGACTACTTCCTCTACGGTAGTTGCAGCTTCTAGATGAGATTTAAGTTTTTCCTTGATTTTTTGATAATGCGATACAAGGGTTTTCATAATTTAAAATACATAACTTTTAAAACTGAATTATAGAATAATCATGCGATAAGCAAACGGCGAATTTCTAACTTATTTAATTTATTACCAGAGGAAGCATACTGACATCATCCTATAGTATATTTAATACCAGTTATCTCCTATTCTTAAAGGTATACTGCTTAATACTTTCTTACACAAGTATCTTTAATTCTCGACTTTAACTAATTTTGGTTAACTAAAACACCTGTATTGATTCGCATTACCAATACTTTTACTTACTATCGAACCATAAGTAAAGTTTTATTAAATACAGTTAACTAAATATTTAGAATAAATATTATTTTTTTTAGAGTGAATTTTTAGTTTATATAATTAGTATACCCTCGCCTCTTGCGTCGCTTCGCTCAAGTTCAAAATTAGATAGAAGTATAAATACTGAGTATTCAATAAAATAATACTATACCTGATTCTGGTTTTACTCTTGAGGTACAGAGAAAATTATTAATCACCTGCTAGGGCGTGTTTTCAAACTCGTTGTATCCTAGAAAAAGTAGTGCGATCAAGCGGGTGCATCCATGAATCGTGGGGATTTAAGTAACGAGCAGTGGGAGCGGTTAAAACCGTTACTGCCACCACAAAAACCGCATAGGGG
>JBCCSG010000373.1:0-7136 GCA_039200565.1 Cyanobacteria bacterium P01_D01_bin.50
CATAGTAAGTAAAAACTAATTATCAAAAGCTTGATATAATTTGCCGAATCGCACTTTCTTGCATTTCAATACTTTCAGTAAGCTTAAATTGTACCAACGCCCTAGCAAGATTGTGATCTGGATGCTTTACCTTAAAATAGACATTACCCGCTAAGTAATCGGTAAAAAATCGTAATCCCAACTCAAAAGCAATCAAACGAATCCCATCGTACATATATAGATAGTCGCTTTCGGTAAGAAAATCTTGTGCTATGGAAAGATAACCCTGTAAAAGTGACTGACAAATATCAGTATCAAAACCTACCATTTCCCAATGCTCGGTTTCTTCACCCAAAGCATTACAACCAGAACGCAAACAGTCACCAATATCGTAATGAACTAGCCCGGGTTTAACGGTATCCAAATCAATAATACTGATGGCTTCTCCATTGCTAGTATCAATCATTACGTTATTTACTTTAGGATCGCCGTGAATGGTACGCAGACGCAGATGTCCTCGCTCTCGGGCATTTTCTAAGACATGTGCCCAAGTTTTGCGCTTATTGATAAATTGCAAACAGTATTCGACTTCGGGGGTAATGGTAATGGTATTATATTGCGTTTTAATATTTTCGTATTGTTTTAAATAGCTTGGTGTAACATGAAATCCCGGTAGAGTATCGGCTAATTTGTCGATGGGTAAATCACCGATTAGATTATGAAACATTCCTAGGGCATAACCAACTTCTCTCCCATGTTGGTTATCTTTGATAGTATCGAAGGTTTCAGCGTTATCAATAAAACCAATAGCCCGCCAAAATGAATTTTCAGTATCAATAAAATGGTCTTTATTGTTTTGAGTTAATAATACTTTTGGTACTTCCCAACGGCGATTTGAATTGAGAGGATAATCTTGTAAACGTTGACGCACATGATTAGTAAAAGTACTCATGTTCTGCATTACCAATTCTGGTTGAGCAAACACGTTTTGGTTGATGCGTTGTAAAATAAAATGCTTTTCTTCTATAGAATCGGTGGTAATAAGGAAAGTACCATTAATGTTACCACTTCCAAATTCTTTAACTTTGATAATCTTGCCTTGTGTTTTAAATTGATTGGCAATTTCAATCAGATTATTTAAAGCTGTGCTTTCTGTATTCAGAGGTGGGTTCAAAATAATTACCTCATCTTTAATTTATAATGTCTGTTGATTTTTATAAATATATATGCCTAGAATCAGTAAGCCAATATCAGTATGCAACATTATTAAATTAATTACGATAGGTTAAAACCCCACAAGTAATCTACTATTGTATCGAAATTTAATATTTCATGCATGTTACAGAGTTGAGATGATTTTCAATATGCCCCTAAGCGTTGAGAAACTCGGTTTTTTTTTGAACCTGGTTTCTTAAGTAGTTCGGTAAACCTCATAAATCATAATTTACCAACTCTGGAAAAGTTAATAATTTCCTATATATAATCGTCACACTTCAGAAGTACGGTAAACTTGAATACTACTCTTCCTATTTACTAGTTACAATTTAAATAATAAAGTAAGTTGAGGAATCGCCATAATGCAAGAATTTACATACAATTCCGACAAGCGTAAATTGCTATCGAGTTTATGTCACGGCTCTATTTTTTTTAGTACTACATTTTTATCTATCGGCGTTCCAATTATAATTAATATCATTTCTGATGACCCAGTTGTCAAAAGTAATTCTAAAGAATCAATAAATTTTCACTTCAATGTTTGGTTTTGGGCTACTGTAATTGGAGTACCAATTGGGATTTTATCTTTTCTCACTTTTGGCCTCGGCGGAATCTTATTTTTCCCCGTTGTCGCATTAGGGTTTTTACTACATTGGGGATTAACTATTTGGGCGTTGTTGCACTGTTTAGGCAATTCCGATGAACCTTTCCGCTATCCGTTTATTTTTAGATTGTTTTAATTTTTTAACTTTATCTTTAATTTCTAAAAGAGGATTGCAATCGCTATCCTTTTTTTATTTTTGTGACAGTAATATCGCTAGTATCGATCGCGAGTTTGGCATTCTGGCATTCAAAAGTATTGTTTTATCAAGGATTCAATCATTTGATATAGCTTAGCTATTTAGGCGATCGCTTCCCCAGGATGCTCACTATTCACTACTACCTTGTAATAAGGATAATTTTTCCCTCCCATCTACTTATTTGAGAATTTTTTCTACTAGAATTAACTCATATATGAGTAGGTTACAAGTACTTTTATATGAAATATTTATTAAATTTTTGCGCTTCAAATACAATTTAAGAAAATAGTTCTACAGAACGCGACTAAATAATCCTTATTTTTTATTCTTGAAAGACCATTATTTCACCTCCGATTAACGCATGAAACATGCTTATCATCTTGGATTGACTAGTTAGGGAAAATCAAAAATATCAGTATGGTGGTAACATAAACATGATGCACCACTGTCGTCAATATTTTGTTGCTGCGATAAGATTATTTTGTGAGGATAAAGTTAAGAATTGAGCCTGAAATTGTTCTTAGAAATTATCCCACAACACGAACCTGCAAAACCTCAAGATATCCATGCAGGTTTCGATTTACCCTGAAAAAACTCTTAGCAGCTAAAAAGCTAGTTAAAGATACTAACCTGACGCTTAGCGGTTATAAATTCCCGATGGCAAAGGCAATAATCAAGTGGTGGTTTAACTAACCAAAACTTCGGTTAAGAATTCGGAATTCTAATTTTACTAAGTAGACAGTTAGTTTAGTAGTTCAACATTGTACGCATTCGCTTCAAAGGAACAAGACATGAGTACACTATACGAAAAAATTGGCGGACAACCTACCCTCGAAAAAGTTGTCGATGATTTTCACCAACGTATTATGGCAGATGGTAGCCTCAGTGGCTTTTTTGCTAACACAGATATGGGCAAGCAACGTAACCATCAAATTGCTTTCTTTTCTCAAATCCTGGGTGGCCCCAAAGACTACAAAGGGCGTGCTATGGACAAAACACACACGGGAATGGGTTTACAGCAGCCACATTTTGATGCGATTGCTAAGCATTTAACTGAGTCTATGACTAGCTCTGGAGTATCTGCTGATGATGCAAAAACAGCAATGGCTGAAGTTGAAAAATTAAAGCCTGCTATTTTGAATAAATAGTATCTTAGTTGGGTTAGACATGAAAATAAGCCGTTTTATTACGGTAATTTAAATTCTGAAGTGTTATAACCCAACATAAATTTTTAGGTAGATGGAAAATATTTTATTTTTTGAAAAGGGTTGTGATGAGCATCCCTTTTTTTTGTTTTTTGTAGGTTGGGTTAGACACAAAGATCAATTGTTTGATTACGAGAAAATTAGTTCCTAACTGTCGCAGGGCAATATCGATATTTTGGGGAGATAATATTTATTGCGTTAGATTGGAATTCAATACTTTTATGTTCAATATTATTCGTTCGCATAACTTAAATTTTGCTACAATTGCTTAGTCATCATAATCATACGTTGGCTAGCTTGAAAGCCGTTTTTTGAATAAAATTCTTCTGCATATTCGTCTTTCATGGTTAATAAATAAATGAGATTAACATCAATCTCATTTAACCTATACACCAGGTGTTCAATTAACTTTGTACCGATACCCTGACGCTGTTTATTTGAACTAACACAGATTTCTTTGAGATAAAAATTTTTGCTTTTATCCCTTTGTTCCCAGCAACCAACTACGAATCCCAAAATTATACCTTGTTTTTGCAAAATAAATCCTATAAAACCAGGAGTATTGAGTATTTGTGATAGTAAAGACTTTGCGGTTTCAAAAGTCCAACTCTCATTCCAAGGTTTATTGTTAAATACTTCGACAAATAAAAACGTGCATTCATCTAAATTTTTTTCTGTAAACAAATTAATTTCTTCTAACATAAATGAACTAGTAAATTTTTAATAAAAACTTATGAAAGCAGAAAGAACGCGCAATTTACCCTCTTACTCACCTCTAAGCGTGTGATAAACAGTTCTGTATGCATTCTGTCTGCAATTTCAGATGTAGATGCAGTTTCAAAGAATAATTCTACAGCTTCGGTTAAATTATCCCTAGCTTCTTCAATTGTTTTACCTTGACGGGTACCCTAGATAATTTTTTTAGGAGAAAAAAATTATCTAGGGAGCCCTTGACTGGCAATATCTAATTCGGGACAAAGTGCTACATACCAATCGTCTTCGGGGTTGATAATTGCTGTTAGTTGTTTTTTCTGTTTCATATTGGTATTAGAATCAATACACTAAATTACTCACAAACTATAACGTTAGGTTACGACGGAATTCAATTCTTTGCATTTACACTCAATATTTTTTTCCGTCTAACCCAACCTACAATCTATTTCTACTCGATATCACAATTAAGGCGATTCGCTACTGCCTCATACAAAATTGGTATTAGTTGGGTTAGACATGAAAAGAAGCCGTTTTATTACGGTAATTTAAATTCTGAAGTGTTATAACCCAACATAAATTTTTGGGTAGATGGAAAATATTTTATTTTTTGAAAAGGGTTGTGATGAGCATCCCTTTTTTTTGTTTTAGATTTCTAAGATATCTTTGATAATACTTTTTAATTCTTTATCACCAGGACGTTTTGCAAACTGTTCATGGCTGTAAATCCATACGGGTTTAATGATGTAGTCTAGATCATTAACTAAATACATCAACCTTATTTGTCCGGAAGCACCTTTTCCAAACTGAAATTCCAACTTATAAAATGTCCAACCTTCTGGTAATTTTATTTTTCCAGGTAAAGGTTCTCGACGAGACTTTATTGGAAATTGTTCTTCAATCAAATTTTCCAAGACTTCAGCAACAATTCCAACAAAATCATTTCCGTAAAGCTTCGCAAGTTTCTTGAATGAGCGCTTAAAATTACCTGTTTCCTCAATCGAGAAGGGAGTTAAGCCAGCCACGCACTTCTCCTTTTTCAACGCGATTTTTTGTTGGTTCTTCTGTCAAAGCATCCTTTAAAACTTGTGACATTACAGGTTCATATGTAGGATTTTCTCGTTCTATTAAATCAAGTTTTTTATGACCCAATGCTTTCATATCTTCGAGTAGAATTGCCTCTGTAGAAGCTGCTTGAGGTACTAATCCTTTACGAGCTTTTTTCCAAGGGAATTCACCGTGAGTCATATCGCTTAATCGATAAGCATGATATGGACCAAAATATTCCCAAACTTCCTCCAGTAAGGCTGTTTTTTCTTCCGGTATTGCTTTTAAAGACTCTTCTTTATCAGGAATAGGTAATTGTTCTGCTTCAAATTTGCTGTAAAATCTATAAGCAGGTGGACATACCGGACCATATCGCCATGCTTGGATTTCTTCTTCAAACAATGGCTCATCATACATTGCTAAATGCAAACTTTGGGCATAATACAGAAGCTTCTGAACCTTCATGTTGGTCATTTCAGCTTCCATACCTTCTTCATAGGCTTTGATAATAAAATAGCGAGCCACATCTATTGGATTATTCATACTCAGACCCGCAAATCCTTGTACTACTTACTAATACTATTATAATTGAAAAAGGGAAGTATATAGTACTAAAGTATTACTAATTCTGTTTTCTGTTTTTAATTTATCTTTATCGTTATAAATGTAACTAAGTAAGTCGGCACAAATAAACCAAGCTATATTACAGCTTGGGTTAATTACCCTCAAACCCTTATTCCTATTGCATGACAGCCTTTTGCCTTATCCCAATTACTATTTTCAATGCCAACCTACTTATCTCTTCCCGATATGACAAATATCACAATTAAGATTAACGAATACTTTGAATTAACTGAATATTATTTCTCAACCACTCGTTAACTAAAGTTTGGATATCAATACCTTTTTGTTCTGCAATTTTATTCAAAAATTCATTCACATCTGGTTCTAAATAAACGGGAAAATTAAAAGCCGCATCGGATTTATAAAACTTTCCTTTTTCTGTTTTAGATAAATCGTATTCTGGTTTCATAAAAACTATACTTGTAGCTTTACGTGGTGAAATGCTTTATTTACCCACAAAAAACTTTATGTTGGGTTACAACGGATTTTAATTAACTGCATTTACGCTCAAAATTAATTTTCCGTCTAACCCAACCTACAATTGATAATTAACCAACTAACCCAAACTAGCCTTCAAATCCCCTTTCGCTTTCTCCAATGCTTCCGGTAACTTACTCGCATCTCTCCCCCCAGCTTGAGCAAGATTTGGCCTTCCACCGCCGCCACCGCCGCACATTTTGGCCACAGCACCAATAAATTTACCTGCCTGTACGCCTTTTTGATTAATATCTTTACCAAATGCAGCAACTAAGCTGACTTTTCCTTCTTCTAATGCACTACCCAATACAACCGCTGCATTATTACCGATTTTCTGCTGCAATCTTTCCGCTGCTGTTTTTAAGGATTCTGCGTCTACTCCTTCCATTTTCGCCACCAGATATTTATATCCACCTACCGACTCAACGGTTTCTAATAAACTATCCGATTTAGCGATCGCCAATTGTCCTTTTATCTTCTCAACTTCTTTCTGAGCGTTTCTCAATTCGGTTTGTAATGTAGTAATTCGATCCGGAATTTCTTCTGGTTTAACTTTGAATCTCTCACTTAAATCTTTGACTACATTATCCCGCACGTTGAGATAATCTAATATAGCAGGTCCAGAAACGGCTTCAATCCTTCTCACTCCGGAAGATATTCCTGCTTCGGAAATTATCTTAAATATTCCAATCTCCGCAGTATTACTTACATGAGTTCCGCCGCAAAGTTCCATTGATACGCCAGAAAAGTCGATAACTCGCACTGACTCACCGTATTTTTCACCGAACATTGCCACCGCACCTCTAGCTTTTGCTTCTGCTAAGGGGAGAACTTCAATTTTGGCAGAATGAGCTTCAGCTATCCAATTATTAACTTGTGATTCAACAGAAAGTACTTCTTCAGTTGTCATCGCACGGGGAGAGTTGAAGTCGAAGCGCAATCTATCAAAGTTAACTAAAGAACCTGCTTGAGAAATGCCTTCATCAACAATTTTCTTCAACGCTGCTTGTAACAGGTGTGTAGCGGTGTGATTTGCTTGAGCACGACGACGACAAGCCCGGTCAATTTGAGCAGATAC
>JBCCSG010000374.1:0-7072 GCA_039200565.1 Cyanobacteria bacterium P01_D01_bin.50
TGTTAGTGTTTTACTATTAACAAGCCAGATTAAAACTTTCTTTATTTTTTAGATTGCCATAAGGCTTTTTCATTAGTCTGTACGATATCGTACTTAAGCTTCAAATTTATTTCGATTTAAGCAAGCGAATATACTCATTTTTGATAACATGATAGCATTCGCAGGCTGTGGCTTGTAGAGCTTCACGATCGAGAATACTAATTTTTCCACGAGTGTAACGGATTATTCCTGCTTGTTGAAGAATGCCGGCTGCAACTGTAACACCCGAGCGACGAGTACCTAACATTTGAGAGATAAATTCTTGGGTAAGGTGTAATTCCGAATCGGCAATGCAGTCTTGTGCTGTAAGCAACCAACGAGCAAGTCTTGCTTCTATGTTGTGTTGTCGATTGCACGCAGCATTTTGCGAAGCTTGGGTAAATAACGCTTGCGTATAAAGTAATAGAAGTTTTTGTAGTTCTCCTCCCCTGTTAAACTCGTTTTTAAGCACTTTAGCATTTAGCTTTATTGCTGCTCCTTCAATTTGCACTATGGCACGGCTCGTAGTAGAGTTTCCTCCTAAAAAAACAGGTAAACCCACCATACCTTCCTTACCTATTAATCCAACTTCTGTTGTAGAACCATTTTCCATGATCGAAACTAAAGAAATCATAGCCAAAGTAGGAAAATAGACTTCTGTCATTGTTTCTCCAGGTTCGCATAAGACTTCCCCACTCATTAAGTAAATATTCTCTAAATGAGGAATAAGGCGTTGATACTCCTCTAAAGGTAAAGCCGCTAGCAATTGATTAACTCTTGTACCACCAATATCTTCGGACATATAAAATCAAACAATCTTCTTGATTGAGCCGCGTCTGGAAAAACACCCACAACACAAGAAAAATAAAAAATTATCTGCTGATGTGCGGAGGCATTTTTCCGATAAGTTGCCTACAGTATCAGCAGATTGTCAATATAATTTTGACAATAGAATCTCACAGGTGGATTCCTTGAAGCACCAGACAATTCAATCCTTGATAATTCCAAATCCCAGACACAAGTTTCAGGGGATCTACCTTATTGGGAGACGCGCTCGCTGCATTTTCGCAACGGGAATGGTAGTAATTGGTAAGGAAAATCCCCTCTTAACCCAGTGTCCTCAAAATCTAAAATCTAAAATCCTGTTAAGGTATTACGTCTGCTGACACCATATCTCTGTAAACAAAAGAATACCTCGATCCCAGAAATTATCAGTACGGTATCGTACATATAAGCGGCAAAGATAAAGAAAATCTAAAATTTAAGAATTTAAGTGTTAACCTAGCAATCGCTTGAATTCGCTGCTAATCAAGCCATAACATTCACAAGCAGCTTTTTCTAATTCCTTTCTTTTTAAAATAGTTATCTGCCCCCTGCTATACCTGATTAACCCAGCCTTTTGAAGTGCGATCGCCGCTTCTGTAACGCTAGCGCGACGAACTCCAAGCATTTCAGAGATTAATTTTTGGGTGAGTGGTAACTCATTTTTTTTGACACAGTCGTTAACACACAGAAGCCAACGAGCCAATCTTTCTTCTATGAGATGATGGGATTTACAAGCAGCAATTTGCGACATCTGAGTTAATCTTGCTTGGGTGTAGAGTAAGAGCTTTTTTTGCAGTTGTTTACCTCTTTCAAATTCACGGCGAAGTACATTACCATCCATTTTCATGGCATTTCCTTCAATTTGAACTATTACACGATTTGTGCTATATTGCCCACCCAATAATATGGGAAGTCCTACCATTCCTTCATTGCCAACCAAACCAACTTCTGTGGTTGAACCATCTGTCATAATCGAAACCAAAGAAATCATTGCTCCTATAGGGAAATAGACTTCTTCGATCAATTCTTTCGGTTCATAAACTGTTTGTCCTAAAACCAGACTGACAGGCTTTAGGTAAGGAATAAGGCGCTGATATTCCCCAGCAGGTAAAGCCGTGAGCAGTTGATTAGCCGAAATCTGAGGCAAATCAATCATGGGGATTAAAAATCTCTTTGAATGAAAATTTTACTCAGGATAAACACCATTCCCTAAAAAATCAAAATTCAAACTTTTGAGAAAAACTACTTCTCGTATCTTAGCTGTATCGTTGTAGCAAGGGTAAAAACGGTAATGATTAGATAATCATTAAATTTGATATTTATCTATCACGATTCATAGGTTCCAAATTGAAATTATTTCTTCCTTTTCGTACATTGCAACTGATTCAGGTTTGTATTCCTAAATTACTCATTAAGATATTGTTGAAATATACAGTTAAAATAATTTTCTACCTATTAAAACTTAATTTTCATTATGATATAGTTCATTTGTAGATATTTTAAGATTTATAATATTTTTTTAATAAAAATAGGAATTACGCAACTGACCGCCTTTTCTTGTATGATGCTGTGATGTCAACCTAATAAAAATTTTTATAATAACAACTTCTAATGATAACCCTGTAATATTCTGATTGATTTTTAAGGTAAAATAATGTTTTCGTGTCAGCCGCCAACTAGAGTATTGTGACAATTGGGTAAGTAAAGATATTTGGCTGCGATAGATTTTGAATAACCAATTAATTCATCACAAGTATAATTTAACTTTTTGCAATCAAAAAAATAAAATCTTCGATTTCGTAATTTCAAGTTTTAATCTCTGATTCTAAAGTGTGAGTTTACAATCGAGGTTTCTGTAGTTTCTCGATCGTGAATAATGTAACTATAATACTTGCAACTGCTAAGACAGCAGCGATAAACATTATCAAGCGAAAACTTTCTACATAGGATAATGCAATTGCTTTTTCTAGCTCGTTTTTTAACGGCTCGCTGATATTATCAGGAATCTTTGCTGCTGCTAAGTTAATTCTTTGCTCTGCTAAGACTTGCTGTACTTGAGATGGTAATTTTAAACCCGCCAAACGTCTATCAAGACTGTAATTGAAAGCATTGAAAACGAAGATATTAAAAAAGGCGATCGCCAACAATTCAGCAAGGCGAGAAATGGCATTGTTGATTTGCAAAGCGGTACCAGCTTGACGTTGCCTAACTCCACCAATAACAGTTTTTGTTAAGGGGGCAAGACTAATTGAAATTCCCAAACTTAGCACTATAGTAGCAGGAAAGAATGTTATCCAGTAACTACCGTCAATTCCTGGGATTGTAAACAGCATAAAGCCAATTGCCACAATTAATGACCCTACCATTAAGGGTAATTTAATACCATAATGAGTGACAAAATTGTCGGAATAATTTGACATAAACAATATAACTAAAATAAATGGTAAAAATGCTGCACCAGCAATCGTTGGCGAGTAACCTTGTATCTGGATTAAATTAAAAGGAATAAAATAGAAAGCTCCTCCAAAAGCGGAATAAAGTAATAATGTGAGTAAATTAACACCGCTAAAAATACGGGATTTAAATAAAGATAAAGGTATTATAGGACCGTAGATATTAGCCTCTAGAAAAATAAAGGCACCTAAAAAAAGTATTCCAAATGCCACACAAGCGATTACTAAAGGATGAAAAATTCCGAAATGAGAAGATTCAATTAATCCAAATACAAATGCTCCTAAACTCAAAGTTGCTAGTATTGTTCCCCAATAATCAATTCTGATAAATTCGCGTTCGTAAGTTTCAGGAACCGAACGAAATAAAATTAATAATATTACAATAGAAAAAGGCAAATTAATCAAAAATATCCATCGCCAAGAGAGATTTTCTATCAACCAAGCGCCTAAAAATATACCTATAGCTGAAGTTATAGCTGTAAAATATGACCAAATAATAATAGCTTTCCTCCGCTGGCGCAATTCAAAATAAGCCCCTATCATTGCCAAACTTCCGGGGATAAATAATGCAGCACCGATTCCTTGAAAAGCACGAGCAACTATTAATTGATTAATATTAGGGGATAATCCGCACCATCCAGAAGCAAGAGCAAATAAAGTAATTCCATAAGCATAAATCAACCGTCTTCCAAATCTATCCCCTAAGGAAGCACCCACCAAAATCAAAGCAGCAAGAAATAAAGCATAAGATTCCACTACCCACTGTACTTGAGCAGCAGTTGCATCGAAAGCTTGTTGCAATACTGGTAGCGCTATATTGACAGCAGTGCCATCAATCATTACCATACTCGAACCTAATATAGTTACCACTAGTACCCAACGTTCGGTAATATAAGAACAACAAATAGAGCATCGTTTAGTATTGATCACTCCAGCGTCGCATGGCTGTTTGACAATATTTGACATTTCAAGCTACCAAAAGCGCTACTCTGAGAATTTTAGCGGAATTTGTTGATTATTCTCTATCAAATATAAAATATTAATTTTGTCAATGTTATTATTATTTATTTACACTGTGTTGTTTGAGGTGTTGAACTTTGTGTAACTAATTTTAGGAAATATATAATTTAGCTTGTATTTAAAAAAAATGAGATGCAAGACTTGATGGAATTTAATTATTCATATTTAATACATTTTCTGATTTTCTGAACATATAAATTATTAAATTATTGCCAGTTTTGAGAAATATAAAAAATAGGAATAATCTTGTTATAGATTAGCATAAAATATCAAATATTGAGATAGCAAATATTACAAGTATTACTTAAGTAAATTGGTGTAAATAAACTCAACTTTGTTACAGAATATAAATAGTCTCTATAGATGAATTTATTCTCTTTTCCTGATTAATAATTTTGCGATAGACCTACTTAAATAAAAAGATTAGTCAAGTGTATAAATTATCTTTCTAGTATATTGATGCAAGTAGAATAAATCTAATAATGATACAAAAAATACAGTTTTTTCAAGAGGAGCAGTTTACATAATTGATTAAATATCGGGAGCATCCCAAGTGCGTAAGTCACAAGTTCGCGCTCACACTAGGTGCGCGCTCAGCGCTTACATCTTGCTTGCTAGTATTAGGAAGCGAGATATTCCTACTACAAATATTATTTTTGCAAAATTGGAATGCTCCGTAAATATCTTTTATGAATCAGAGTTAAGTGAATGATAATTTTTAGCTAAAATATATATATGAAGAATAGTTAATAAATTACGTAAATTAAAATTAACTGATATTTTATCAAGATTACTTAGTCTATATTCCAGTGTAGATAGTAAAAATAAATATATAAGTTAAAAAAGCTTTTGAATGAATAATTATAGGATAGTTCACTTCTCAATAAGATATTTGATTAAGAAAATGTTTATAAAGTTATACATCAAACTCTAATCATTTTATATACTCCTAAATTTACCCTTCAATTAAAAAAATATTCTGCTTTATTAAGAGAGTAAAAGAGGATAAGACAAGAACTTGATTACAAAAGAAACTTTTCAAACGTTATAACTTCTCAACAGACCATGAAACCTCCAGAATCGCAAACAAAATTTCAAAAAAACAACTCTCGAAATACGAGACAATCGCCACGATGGTGGCAACGTTTACTTTTGATACTATTACCTATAGCTTTCACAGTTGGTGGAATTACCATACTTTGGCGTTTACTTGCCCGCCAGAAAAATTCGTCTTCAAGCACTACTGTACAACAAGCACCAGTATCAGTAAAAATAGCAGAAGTACAATTCGGGAATATCAAAGAAAATTCAGAATTTATTGCTAGTCTACAATCGCTGCGCTCGACTAGTCTTCAAGCGAATATTCAAGGTAAGATATCCCAAATATTTGTCAAAGAAGGAAGCCAAGTTTTAGCCCAAACACCTTTATTACAAATAAACTCTAACAATCAACCGATTAATATTAGTAATAACAACAGCAATAATACTGCTGTTCTAGAAACAACTCTACAACTACAAAATGCTCGCACAAAGCTCCGAAATTTAGAAGCTCAGCGACTATTTTTACTACAACAAGTTAGACTAAACCAAGAAAACTACGAGAAATATTCTAGTTTAGCTGCAGAAGGTGCCATATCCAGACAAACTAAAGACGAATACGCTCAGAAATTAGAAGCAGCCAAAACAAACTTTAACAATTTGGAAGAGAATATACAAAAGCAGCAAGCAACTGTATCAAAACTCGAAAAAGCAATTCAATCAGCACAAGCAAATACTGCAAAAAATATTGTACAAACAAATATACCAGAGCAACTTCAACTGTACAAAGTGAACGCTCCCTTTAAAGGTACCGTAGCAAATATCTCAGTAAAAATCGGAGATTTCGTAAACCCTTCAACTAGAGTTGCTACCGTGACTCAAAATCAACCACTGGAAGTTGATATTCCTGTTTCCCTCGATAAAAAATCACAATTACGTAAAGGAATGACAGTAGAATTAATCAACTCTAAAGGCGAAAATATTGGTACGGGAAAAGTATTTTTTATTTCTCCAGAAGTTAATAATAATACTAATACCGTATTAGTTAAAGCTTTATTTGAAAATAGAAAAGGAAAGATGCAAGCGGGACAATTTGCCCGAGCGAGAATAAATTGGAATCAACATTCTGGCTTACTAATTCCCAAAGAAGCAGTATTTCGTGTAGCAGGGGAATCTTTTGTATACGTAGCAGAAAAACTTAATTCTACTATAGCAAACTCTCAATTTAGAGCTAAACAAAAACAAGTAAAGCTAGGTAAAATTATAGATAATAAGTATCAAGAAATTGAAGGATTGCAACCGGGAGAGAAAGTAGTTGTTTCCAAATTGCTAAATATCAAAGACGGTGAGATTGTGATGGCTCAATAATTAGAATCGCTAGATGTCGGTGCTAAAGATGCAAATGGTAATTGGCTCTTGATGATTGAGAAGAAAAATAAGCCCGCAGCCAATAAGGCAGATTACGGTATTCCAGTCGGATGGTTTAAAAGACAATAAATATAGGAAGCCTAATTGTGGTTAATTCAAATACAGTTTTAATTCCTTTATTTTTTCCTATCTCCTTGCTTGTGCCAGAGGCTATTACCTTGAAGAAAAAATTAAAGTTTTGTGCTTTACTAAGCATTAAATCTACTATATGATAACCTATTTTTATTCTAGAATTACTTATTCTGACTAGTAGTCCACCAAGATAACGAATCATCTGGGTATATCCTAAA